>JAYTHD010000386.1:0-3158 GCA_043732975.1 Verrucomicrobiota bacterium | reverse complement strand
AGAAGCGTTTCCTAGCGGATGACTTTTTGGAGGCTTTTGAGGAGGTCGGTGGGGTTGACCAGGTACCAGAGGATGCGTTGTTTGGTGGTTTCCTCGAGCTCGAGGGCGGCCTGTTTGCTGAAAGGGTTGGCGGTCGCGACCAGGAGCGATTTGCTCATGCGATCGAAGGGCAGGATGCACCAGCGCTTGAGGGTGGCCTGGGGAAAGGTGCGTGCCAGATCGATGTCCACGTCGTAGCGATCGATGGGCAAGTAGGCGAGGCGGTGTTTGTCGAGGATCACCTTGAGGGACTTCTCGACGGGGAGGATGCTTTTATCGGCGAGGTTCTGGATGAACGGGTGAATGATTTTGGCGGGTGCCGCGGAGAAATCCTGCCGGGGCCAGCAGTTTTCAAAATCGTTTGGGGCGATCAGTTTTGAATCGAGGAACAATTTCTGGAGCGGCTTGAGGCCGTCGTCGATGTCGTCCGGATTGAGGACCTGCTTCCGGCTCGTGTGGGTGGTGTTGCCGGACCTGGCGGATTTGGCTTGTTTGGCCGGCGTCTTGAAGGCCTCGGCGGGATCGGTCGCCGGCTGGGAGGTGGCGTTGGCATTCAGGCCGCCGGCTTTGCTTTCAATCTCGGCGAGTGCCGCGACCGAATCGGGGTCGTCGGGATATTTCTGGAGGATGCTTTCGTATTCCAGGATGGCCGAGGAGAGCTGGCCCATCAACACGTAGGCATTGGCGATGCGTTTGGAAGTGTTGATGACATCCTTTTCGCGGCCGAGTTTGACATGGGCCTCGCGGAGAATCTCGAGGGATTGATAGTCCTGCGGCTGCGATTGAGTGATCACCTCGAACATCTCAATCGTCTGCGTCAGTTGTGCTTCTTCGCTGGAGCTGAGTGTGCCGACCGTGGCCATATTCAGTATTGTTTCACCGACACCGCCGGGCGGGTTAAGCCGGCTCATCCATTCTTTCGGCAGAACCGGCGCCGGGCATTAGCCCAAATCGAAAGAAACGATTGGCAAGTGTCCCCGTACCTGCTAAGAACCGCATCCGCTCGAATCCGGGCGGCGACGCGAACCGCCGGGGCGGTGCGCCGGCTGGACCCATTTAATTCATTCGAGCCACCGCCATGTCACAACATCGCAGCCTGCGCGCCGCCAGCACCTCCGGCGCAAAACGCAACGTTCTCAAACGCTTCGAGCGCGTCGCCATTCTCAAGAAGCGCGGCCAGTGGAAGACCGGCGATCGTGTCACCGGTTTGCGCAAGACCAAGCCGGAAGTTTGATTCAGAGCCAGCGCCGGGACGGGGAGCGGGGAGTCCGAGCCGCCGGGTTCGTCTCGGGCCTCCGAGCGCCTGTGTCGGCGGCCACCCCCATGGTTCGCCTCCAGAAATTCCTGGCCGAAGCCGGTGTGGCGTCGCGACGAGCCAGCGAACAGATCATCTTGGCCGGCCGCGTCACGGTGAACGGACGCCCGGCACGGGAGCTGGGCGCCAAAATCCAGCCCGGCCAGGATGAAGTGGCCGTCGACGGCGCGCCCGTCAAAGTCCGGCGAAAGATTTATGTTGCCCTCCACAAGCCCCGCGGTTTTCTCTGCACCCGCAGCGACCCCGAGAAGCGGAGCACCGTGGCCGATCTGTTGCCCGGGGAATGGCGGCACCTGGCGCCGGTGGGCCGGCTCGATCGGGAGAGCGAGGGGTTGATTTTTCTGACCAACGACGGTGAATTCGCGTTGCGGCTGACCCACCCGCGTTACGGAGTTCACAAGATTTACCAGGCCACCGTGGAGGGCCGCGCCCTGCCGCGTGTGATTGCGCGCATGCTGGCGGGGATCGAGGACTGCGGCGACCTGCTCAAGGCGGAGCGGGCCCGCATTCTTTCCGCCAACAACTCCCACAGCGTGATCGAGCTCGAACTGGGCGAGGGCAAGAACCGCGAAGTCCGCCGGATGCTGGCCGCGCTCGATTTGAACGTCATCCGCCTCCGCCGCATCCAGATCGGGCGCATCAAACTGGGCGAACTGCCTCCCGGCAAATGGCGGACATTGACAGAACCCGAGATAAAATCTCTACTTTCCCCGCTATGACAAAGAAACAATGGATGTTGATGGGATGGATGGTCTGCGCCGGTCTCGCAGCCCCGGCTTTTGCCGCGGACCCGCCGGTGATTCCTGCCGATGTCCCGCCGGCGACGCCGCCCAAGGCCGAGGCGAAGAAAAAGGTGGCCAGCGCCAAGAAATCTTCCGACAAAAAATCGGCGGCCGAAAAGAAATCCTCGAGTGCCATCGCGCTTCCGAATCCTGAGCCCGCGGTGGTATCGCAAAAAAACGTCAACGTCCGGGGCCAGGCCCTTCTCAACAGCGAAGTCGTGGCCCGCCTGAAGAAAGGCGATTCCATCACCGTCCTGGAGGAGATCACCACCTCCAAGCGGAAGGATGAGCCCGATAAATGGTACAAAATCGCGCTGCCCCCCAGCGCCTCTGTCTGGGTCAATTCCAGCATAGGCCTGGACGCGGACAAAAAGGTGAAGGCGAACCGGCTCAACCTGCGCAGCGGTCCCGGCGAGAATTTCAGCGTGATTGGCCGGGTTGAGAAAGGCACTGCCGTGACCGTGATCGAGACGAAGGGCGAATGGAGCAAGATCGAACCGCCGGCGGGGAGCTTTGCGTTTGTGGCCGCGCACCTGGTCACCCGTCAACCGGCGGGCGCCGCCGTGGTCGCCGCCCACACCCCGCCGACCGCGCCTCCCCCGATGACGGTGGTCAATGCCAACCCTCCCGGTGTGCCGGTCCAACCGCCTGTCGAGCGACCGGCACCCGTGGCGGCGCCTCCGATCGTGGTGGCCCCGCCGCCGACCTTCACGCCGCCGCCGGTGGTGGTCCCGTCTCCAGTGGTCACGGTCCCGCCGACTGCGGTCCCGCCGCCGGTTGTGACGACGCCTGTGGTTTCGACGCCGCCGGTGGTGGCAACTCCGCCCGGGCTGGTTCCGGTGGTCCGACCGACGCCGACGCCCCCGCCGGAAGCACCGCTGGTCAAGCGCGTCGTGACCCGCGAAGGCATCGTGAAGAGCAGCGTCAGCGTGCAGGCTCCGACCCATTTCGTGCTGCGCGGTCTCGACAACAACAAGACGGTCAATTATCTCTTCAGTCCCTCGACCAACATCCTGATCAAG
>JAYTHD010000385.1:0-10179 GCA_043732975.1 Verrucomicrobiota bacterium | reverse complement strand
GTAGAACGCCGACATCCGTTCCAGCAACTCGGTATCGGTCAGTTCCACCCGCACTGGCACCCGCACCAGAACGTGGAAATGATTCGACATCATGCAATAAGTGATGACCTCAAGGCCGCAGAAATCGGCCAGTTTTCTGAGGATTTGGACGAGCTTCTCCTTGCCGCTGTCGGTCAGCAGCATCTGCCCGCCGACCACCCGGGAAATGCAGTGATACACCGCTGCTGCCCCCGTCACCTTGATCCGCGCCATTCGCATTGTGCCAGCAAACTACCCGGCATCGCGCAAATGTCAACAACAATTAGCCTGTCACTCTAATGTTTAAAATCGACCTGCATTGCCACTTGTCTCCCCCACGCGGTTCTGATTTTGTTTCGTCAGGATGCGCTCGCTTCGCCCTTCTATTCTCGTCGGCCTCACTTCGGTCCTCGGTCTCACCTTTACTTGTCTCACGTTCACGGGCTGCACCACCTCGGATACGGGTCGGATCCAGCTTTCCCTCGTTTCCGCAGACCAGGAGATGCAGCTCGGACTGACGGCCTTCGAGCAGATGAAGAAGGACATTCCCATCAGCCGGAATCCACAGTACAACGCCTTGGTGGCCGAGGTCGGGGCGCGCATTGCAGCCCAGGCCAAATCCAAGCTGCCCAACGCCAAATGGGAGTTTGTGGTGTTTGAAAGCAAGGAGGCCAATGCCTTCTGCCTGCCCGGCGGCAAAGTCGGCGTTTACACCGGCATCCTGCCCATCACCCAGACGAAAGAGGGACTCGCCACCGTGTTGGGACACGAGGTGGCCCACGCCGCCCAGCACCATGGCGCCGAGCGCATGAGCGATGCTCTGGCTCTGCAAACAGCAGCCGGCTACGCGACTGGCCTCGTCTCGGAGAAGTATCAGACGGCCGCCGCGGTCGCCTTTGGCTACGGACAAAAGGCGGGCGAATTGGGCTTCAGCCGGACCCACGAATCCGAGGCGGACCATGTGGGCCTGCGTTACATGGCCCAGGCCGGATACAACCCGGAGGAAGCAGTGAGATTCTGGGAGCGGTTTTCCAAAGCCACCCAGGGACAGTCCGGCGGATTGCAGGACCTCAAATGGTTCCGCACCCATCCGCTGAACGAGGATCGCATCCGTGATTTGAAATCGTGGTTGCCCGAAGCCCAGGCGCTCTACAAGCCGGCCCGGTAATGCTTTCCGCCGACGGACGCTTCGACGATCTACCCGCAGCGAGCCCGTGAACTTCCCCGCGGGCATTGATTCCGATGAATCCGTCACCCATCAACCGTCGGGAAAAACCATGAAACCCATTCACGGATACCATCTCATCTCGCCGGACGACCTCTCCTGGCGGCCGTCCAATCTGATGAAGATCCCGAACGCGGATTTTCTCGAACGTACCGGGAGCGAAAACATGGGCGCGCGCCTCTGGCGACTGCCGCCCAAGAGCGCCAACACGCTCCACAAGCACCTCCGCGCAGAGGAGTTTTATTTTGTACTGGCAGGCACCGGCTGACTGCGGGTGGGCAATGACACCTTGACCGTACCGCACCACGGGGGCGTGCTGGTCGGCCCGGATCAGTTGCGTCAGGTCTTCAACGACACCGATGAGGAGGCGCTTTGGCTCATCGTCGGCGCACCGGAGGAACTGGAATTCCTGCAAGGCTCGAAGTCCCCGATGGACCTCTCCCTCATCTATCCAGTGGATCCGAAGCAATTGCCCCGGGAATTGGCCGGGAACGAATGGCCGCCGCCTTGAGCAGTGCCGCGCCCAGCTACACCTGGCCGATCTGTCCGACGGTCAACCCGCCGTCAATCACGAGAATCTCGCCCGTGATGTAGCGAGCCGCCGGTGAGCAGAGAAACACCACGGCACCCGCACAATCTTCCGGTGTCCCGAGGCGGCGGAGCAGGATTTTCTTTTCGTAGTGAGCCACCAGATCACTGGATCGCGATTCCAGCCACCTCGCATTCAAAGGCGTGCGGATCAACCCCGGTGCGATGCCGTTCACCCGGATGTCATGATCGGCCAGCGAGACCGCCAGCGAGCGGATCAGCATTACGAGCGCGCCCTTGGAGGCGTCATAGGCTGTCGAATCCGCCTCCGCCTGGAAACCGTTGGTCGAAGTGGTGATGACCATCGCCCCCGGGCGCTTGGCGGCGACCAGACGTTGGGCAAAGGCCTGCGCGACGAAATACACCGCGGTGACGTTGAGCTGGATCGTCTTTTCCCATAGCTCCGGCGTCATTTCGAGAAACGGCGCATCCAGAAATGTGCCCGCATTGCAGACGAGCGTGTCGAGCCCGGGCTGTCGTCGAAACGCCTCGGCGACCAACTCCGCCGCGGCCGCCGGACGCATAAGGTCCATGGCCAAATACTCGGCATCCGGCGGAATGCAATCCGTCCGCTCAGGAAGTCCGTGGAAGACCACCCTGGCACCCGCCTCACGAAGGGCCGACGCAATACCCCAGCCGATGCCTTGCGAGGAACCCGTCACCAACGCCGTGTGCTCAGCCAGCGAGAAGGCCTTCATTTTGGAACTTCACCTAACCACCAAGGTTGTCGCTGGCATCGCCTTGTCACTCGTTAATGCAGGCAGGGAGGACAGCCCGGGGACCGGCGGCGGGAAAACCGGCCCATCGCCGGTCCACATCCGGGGTTGGACGACACCTACCCTTCGTGTCGCACGGGAATTGTCGGGGGCACGGCGGTCGATCCTCCCTTTCTGCCCCCCAGCGCCGCCCGAACCATCAGATACTCGCCGAGATTTTCGGGAGTGAAGATCCCCACCAAACGGCCGGCCGCGGCCACCGGCAACACCCGGCACTCCACCTGGCCCAGACGCTCCAGCAACGATTCCACCCGATCCGTCGGGTGCGCGGTGAGAAACTGTCGTTGCATGACCTCCCGCACCTGGCCGGATTCACCACTTTGACTCAACCCGTCCAACAGGCTTGCCCGGGTCAATATCCCCACCACCAGTCCCTCCTCGACCACGGGGAAATCCTGTTGCGAGCCCGAGAGGACCAGTTTGACCGGATACGCCAGCGGATCGTCCGGGGCGAGGACTCGAAAGTCAGTGAGCATCACCCGGTCAACGGTCAGGCCGGAAAGCGCGGACTTTATCCGCGCCTGTTCGGACTCCTCCTTGGCTCCCACCCAGACAAAGACGGCGATCAGCATGAGGATCGGGTTGCTGAAAAGTCCGATGAAGCCGAACAGCGCGGCCATCCCCTGGCCGATCCTCGCGGCAATGCCCGTTGCCTTGGCGTAATCCATCCGCATCGCCAGCAATGCGCGCAGGACCCGGCCGCCGTCCATCGGAAACGCCGGCAGCAGGTTGAACACCGCCAGGCTGATGTTCACCATCATCAATTTCGCCAGAAAATTGCTGTCGATGGACCGGGCGTCCCAGACCTGCGGAAGTTGCGCCGTCAGGCGGAGCACGAGGAACAGCAAAGTTGCGAGAACGACGTTCACGGCGGGCCCCGCCAGCGCCACCAGCAATTCCTGCCGGGGGCGATCCGGCATCCGTTCCAGACGCGCCACCCCACCGATCGGCAACAGGGTGATGTCCGCGGTGGCAATGCCAAACCGGCGGGCCATCAATGCATGGCCCAATTCGTGCAGCACGACGATGGTGAACAGGGCGAGCATGAACGCCAGACCTGCCAGGGCATCCGGCACCCGGCCGTGCTGGAGATAGTGTGACAGCCCCACCCAGACCAGCAGGACAAGAAACGTGAAATGAAGCCGGATCTGGATGCCCGCGACCTTCCCGATGTTCCAGGCAGTTGTCATCAATGGAAACCTCCGTGGAAAACCCGCCCCGGCCCGGAATGAATCCACGCAGGCGAAACGATCATGGCTGGTTGGCCTCGAGGCGTTCGCGGGCCTTCTCCAGCAGATCCCGGACTTCGTCGTCGGTGGTCTGCGAAAATTCCTCGTACCATTGGCCGACGCCGAGAAAATCGGCCGGCAGCATCACCGCCACAATCTCGTCCACCATCGGTCGTAACTCCCGCGCCGCGGACAGCGACGCCGTTGGCACTGCCACCACGAGCCGCCCCACGTCCCGATGCCGCAGCGCCTGGACGGCCGCCTTCATGGTGGAACCGGTGGCGATGCCGTCGTCGACCAGCAGAACGGTCTGACCCTGTACCGGGGGAGTGGGGTGTGCACCACCGTAGACGCGTTCGCGACGTTCCAGTTCGCGTTGCGCGCGCCGGGTCACCGCTTCAATGACGTCATCAGAAATGCCGAACGCTTCGACCACGGCCTCATGGATCACTCGCCCGCCACCACTCGCGAGAGCACCCATCGCCAGTTCCTCCTGACCCGGCACGCCCAGCTTGCGCACGACGAAAACATCGAGCGGCGCGTTCAGAATCTGAGCGACCTCATAACCGACCGGCACGCCGCCGCGGGGCAGGGCCATCACGCGCACGTCGGCACGATTGGCATACTTGTCCAGATGAGCGGCGAGCTGCCGGCCCGCATCCCCCCGATTTCTAAAGCGTGTCATGTTGGGTGTTCCTATGGAGCCAATCGTAGCGGTTTGACCCGTAATCGCATCGCAAAAATTGCCATCCACTCGCCCTCATTGGCCGGGTGACGGGGACCCGGCCGGCTTGTCCTGCAGAAACGCCCAGGCAATCGACTCCTCGATCAAGCCCGCCGCACAGGCCGCGTGGAGCGATTGATCCATCGTGATCATGCCTTCGTGGGCGTGGGTCTGGATGATGCTCTGGATCTGGGCGATCTTGTTTTCGCGGATGGTGTTCGCCACTGCGGGATTGCTGAGCAGGATCTCACGCACCGCGGTGCGGCCGCCACCGCGGCGCCGGAGCAGCTTCTGGGAAATGACCGCGCTCAGGGACAGCGACAATTGCAGCCGGACCTGCGGCTGCTGAGAGGGAGGAAAAATATCGATGATGCGGTCGATGGTCTGCGACGCACTGTGCGTGTGGAGGGTGGCCAGGACCAGATGCCCCGTCTCCGCCAGGGTGATCGTCGTGGCGACCGTCTCGGGATCCCGCATCTCGCCCACCATGATCACGTTGGGATCCTGCCGCAGTACATGCTTCAATCCCTCGGCAAACGAAAGCATGTCGGAGCCCAATTGACGCTGCTTAATGATGCTCTTGATCGGTGTGTGGATGAATTCGATCGGATCCTCGAGCGTGACGATGTGATCCTGGCGCTCCTCGTTGATGCTCCGGATCATCGCCGCCAGCGTGGTCGATTTGCCACAGCCCGCCGGACCCGTCATCAGAATCAAACCGGATGGTCGCTGGAGCAGTTCATGCACCACCGGGGGCAGGCTGAGGTCATCCAGGGACGGGATCGAGGACGACACGACACGGGCGACCAACCCCATGTTGTCCTTTTCCCAATGCAGATTCACCCGAAACCGCGACACCCCGGGAATTTCATAGGACATGTCCAATTCCCGCTGCTGGAAAAACCGCTCCTTTTGTCCTCCGTTGAGGAGGGACAACAACAGCGATTCCATGGATTCCCGGGTCAGCGTTTCGCCATTGGCGATGGCCGCGAGTTCGCCGTCAATGCGCAGCATCGGTGGCCTGCCCACGATCAAATGCAGATCCGATGCCCGCGCTTCTGCGGCGATGGCGAATAATTCTTCGATATCCAAGCGTCCTCTCCCTCGGTGCGCCGCACTCTTGATGGCGGGCAGCGGCGCTCCAATTGTTTTCCTTGTTCAGGGCCGGACAAAGAAGGTTGATCTCTCAGCAATCCACGGCGAGCAGATGGCCTGGCTTCTGCCCAAATGGTCGGTAGCCGCGCAGATTCCGCGGGCACGACACTTCCGGGTGGGGAAAGGAAAACTTATGGTCCGACAGAGAACGGTCCGGGAACAATTGGCGGTCAACCTGCAAAAGGAGCTGACCGCCAACACCAGTGCGGAAAAATCAAAAGCCGAGACTGGGGCTCCGCGAATGGCCTATTCCCTCGTGCAAGACGCGGCCCGGGCCGGCGCCTCGGACATTCACATTGAACCCGGCAGTCATTCCGTGAACATCCGCTTTCGCATCGACGGCTTTGTGGTCGACGTGGCCACCGTCGGAAAAACCGAGGGCCAGTTAATCATCAACCAGATCAAAGCCCTGGCCGAGCTGAGTCCGGTGACCAGCTTCTCCCCCCGGGACGCCCATGCCTCTTGCCTGTTGGAATCGGGCCCGCTGGATTTGCGGCTCGCCTTGACCCCTTCCGCCACGGGCGAGGCGCTTTCCGTGCGTCTGCTCAACCCCAAACGATTGCAGCGGGCCATCGATGATCTGGGTCTGGTCGAGGAATCGTTGTCCCTGGTCGAGGAATGGCTGGCGCAGAGCACCGGCATGTTCGTGGCGGCCGGACCGACCGGCTCCGGAAAGACCACCACCGTCTATTCATTACTTCACGTTTTACGCAATTCCGATGAAGTGGTCGTCACGCTTGAGGATCCGGTGGAGTACCAGATTGATGGCGTCCTCCAGGTTCAACTGGATCCCCGGCATCACTTGAATTTCGGGGAAGGTGTCAAGGCGATGCTCCGGCTGGATCCGGATTATCTGATGTTGGGGGAAATTCGCGATGGCGTTTCGGCCCGCGCCGCCGTGGATGCCGCCATCAGCGGACGCGTGCTGCTCACCACCCTGCACTGCCGGGATTCGGTGGGAGCGGTCACGGCCTTGCGCAATTGGGGACTGTCCGATCCCGAGATCGCCGAAGCGTTGAGCGTCGTGGTCAGTCAACGCCTGGTCCGCCGACTGTGCACCGACTGTCGCCGGCAACGTCCGCCAGCGGAAAAGGAACAGCGGTGGTTCGCCACGCAGTCGCTGCCGCCGCCGGCGGCGGTCTTTGAAGCGGTGGGTTGCCGCCATTGCGCCCACTTGGGCTATTCGGGACGCACCGCAATTTTCGATCTCTGGCGTCTCGATGAACCGGACTATGACGCCGTCCTCGCCCACGCGGACGAGCACAGCTTGCGGCGCGCACTGGCAGTCCGCTGCCACCGATCCCTGCTGATGGACGGGCTGGGCAAAGTCGCCACCGGGATCATCGGCTTGAGCGATTTGCGGGGCGCCCTGTCCGGAGTCACTCCGGCCCGGTAGGTCGGGGAGATGCTCGTCGGGGATGGGGGCATTCGGCGCGGGCGGTCCTGGGGTCAGGTGGTGGGAAACAGTTGGCCGCGAACAAAGTGGCGAACACAATGCAGCACCACGGGTCCAACCTCTCACGCCTGCGGGCTCCGTCGAACTTGAATGCGTCCTCTGCACGAACAATTCGCCACCCGGCTGCTGCATAAGCTGGCCGACCGGCTGCTGGCGCACCCGCTCTGGTTCGTGGTCCCGCAGGCACTGCTGCTGGTGCTGTGCGTCGGTTACACCGTCACCCACCTGCAGTTCAGCACCAATCGGAGCGACCTGGTTTCGGCCGCGGAGAAATACCAGAAGACGTACCAAACGCTGAAGCAGGAATTCAAGTTCCAGAACAGTCTGGTCGCCATCGTGGAAAGCGAGCAGCCGGCCAAGAACCGGCAATTCGTGGAGCGTCTCGCCGCCCGGTTGCGGAACGAGCCCAAACTGTTTCACGGCGTTTACTACAAGGGCGATCTGAAACAAATGGGGTCCAAGGCGCTCTTGTTTCTGCCGACGGCCACCCTGGACGACCTGCGCTTGACCCTGCGTGAGAATGGCCCGGTGATCCAGTCGTTCGCGCCGGTGACCAATCTCCCGGCGTTGTTCGACCGGGCCAATCAAGAACTGCGCGCCGCCGCGGACGCCACCACCGCGGCCCGCGCCCAGTGGACGAACGTGTTGCCCGTGTTGCGTCGCATCGTGGAGGCGGCGTCGCAGAGCGTCTCGGAGGCGGGGGCACCGCCGGCACCGGGGATTGCGGCCTTCTTTGGCGACCGCAGCAGCCCCTACCTCACCTTTGCCAGCAACCAGATCTACGCCGTGCTCGCCAACCCGGCGAGCGAAGGCGTCGAATCTCAGGCCATCCGCCGCCTGCGGGAACTCATCCGCACCACCCAGGGTGAAGTCCCCGGCGTGAATGCAGGCATCACCGGGGAACCGGTCCTGAACTATGACGAGACGCGCCAGGCCGACCGCGACGTGCAGCGGGCGGCGCTCATTTCGCTCGTCCTCGTCGCCACCATTTTCATCGTGGGCTATCACGAGCTGCGTCGCCCGCTCATGGCCACCGTCTGCCTGCTGGTCGGCATCGCCTACACGCTCGGATTTGCCACCCTCGCCGTCGGCCGGCTCAACATCCTGAGCATCACCCTGGTGCCCATCCTCATCGGACTGGCGATCGATTTCGGGGTCCATCTGATCTCGCGCTACGAGGAGGAGCTCCGCAAGTCGCGCCAGCCCGCGGCCGGCATCCGCAAGGCCCTGGCCTTTGCCGGCACGGGTATTTTCACCAGCGGCTTCACCACCGCCGGCGCCTTTCTGGCGATGCTCCTCACGGGCTTCAAGGGCGTCCGCGAAATGGGACTCATCGCGGGCGTCGGCCTGCTCGTCTGCATTGTCCCCATGATGACGCTCCTGCCGATCCTATTGGTCGGCAGCAAGATTCCCCGACCGGCAGAACCCGCCCGACCCCGCTACAACCGCCGCGCCAGGATCGAACAGATCTGGTTGAAGCGCCCGCGAATCGTCATCCTTTGCGGTACCGGGTTCACGCTGCTGGCGATCGCCCAGTTCCCGAATCTCAAGTTCGACTACAACCTGCTGCATTTGCAGACGGAAGGACTGCAAGCGATTGATTTGGGCGAGAAGCTCGTGCAATCGGGTTCGCCCGCCCTGCTTTCGGCGGTTGCCACTGCCGATTCCCTGCCCGAGGCCGTCCGGTTGGAAGAGCGTATCCGGGCGCTGCCGAGCGTGGCCAGTGTCGGTTCCATGGTAAAACTGCTCACCGAAGATCAGTCAAAAAAACTCGCCTTCCTGCGCGAAATCCAGGCGGATGTCGCCAACCTGCGCTTTCCCCCACCCGACACCCGCACCTTGGCGGCACCGGAACTGGATCGCAGTCTCAATTCCCTTAAAGGCGTGCTCGGACTGGCGGTCGCGAAACTGAAGAATGAACACGCCGATCCCAGCCTCACCGCGGAACTCGCGCTGCTGCAGGACGCCGTCGACACCTTGCAGCGAGCCGTCGCCCGGCAACCCGGCCGCGCCATCGCCCATCTGACCGCCTTTCAAACCGGGCTCCTCGGTGACCTGCACCAGACCCTGGCTTTGATCCAGACCCAGGATGCCAGTGGCCCGCTCACCGAACGCGACGTCCCCGAATTTCTCCGCGAACGTTTCATCAGTCCGGCCGGCCGATTCCTCCTGGAAATCTATCCCCGGGGCGACATCTGGCAGCACGCCATCCAGCAGCAGTTTGTCGAGGAACTCCGGTCCGTCGACCCCACGGTATCGGGCTCACCCGTCCAGATCTATGAATACACGACATTGGTGAAGGAGAGTTTTCAGAAGGCCAGCGCGTACGCGACCGCCGTGATTGCCTTCATGGTGCTGATCCACTTCCGCCGCCTCGGCTCGGTGGTCCTGGCTTTCGTGCCCGTGGTCCTCGGATTTGTGTGGATGCTCGGCTTGCTCGTCTTTTTCGATATCGCCTTCAATCCCGTCAACATCATGTCCCTCACCCTGGTCATCGGCATCGGGGTCACCAACGGCATCCACATTCTGAACCGATTTGCGGAGGAACCGCATCCCAGCATTCTGGCGACCAGCACCGGCAAGGCGGTCCTGGTCTCCGCGCTGAACACCATCGCCGGATTCGGCAGCCTGCTCGTGGCCAAACACCAGGGTATCTCCAGCCTGGGCGCCGTGATGGCGATCGGCACCGGGATGTGCATGCTGGCCTCGCTCACGGTCCTGCCCGCCATCCTGCACCTCCTCAACGAACTCGGTTGGAGCATGACGATGAGCCGGACTCGCCAGCAGTCTGCTCCCTCTGACCTCCGCGCCTGAAGTCCTGCTCGCCGCACCGTCCGAAAAACGCTGGGCTGTCCGCAACAAAAAAGGAGGACACCTTACCAATTGCGGGTAAGCACCCGGAGAGCGGATGAGGGAACCTGTGGGCGTCCGGAAGAGAAAGCTTAACTTATGAATGCCACCGATGTCTCCACTGATCGTCTGATCGAAGACCTGAAGACCATTGCCCG
>JAYTHD010000384.1:0-16837 GCA_043732975.1 Verrucomicrobiota bacterium | reverse complement strand
GGTCAGCCCTTCGCAACCGACTTGCCTGGGGTGCCGCCACGCCCCGGCTTCGCCGCCTCTACGCCTCTTTATGATCCGGAATGTTAAACACTGTTCATTTAATTTTAATAAAATAAAGAACCTGTCACCTTATGCTAGTTCGAGGTAGAGGATTGCGGAGCTGGGTTTCCGAGGCGGGTGCTAGCGGATTCGGAAAAACTGATGGGGCCGGGCCGCCGAGCTCCAGTTCGTCGCTTTGACGGATCCACCAAATCCCGCATACAGGGAGGCCAACGGACTCCAGTGAACCAAATCGTCGGAAGCGTCGATGGTGATGACGGGGTTTGACGTTGAAACGCCAACGACACCCAATGGCCCATTCCGTTGTCGGAACAACTGGGAACGCCGGGCCTGGTGGATATCGCAGATGAGTTCCCGCCCCAAGTTACGGCCGACGGGTCCGATGGAAGTCTGCCAGAAGGAACGTCCGCGAGGCGGCATGGATTCCGGGTAAAGGAATAAGCGATCTCCCTCCCGCACAAAAGAACCGGGGAGGCGTGGCGCGTGGAGATCGCGAAATCCGCCCACGCCATCCAAGTCCGCTATTGCTACCGAAAAGGGCTCCGCTTCATCGATTTCGAAAGTGCGTCGAACGACGGCCGCCACCGAACTGGAAGGAATCCCGAACCAATAGAGAAAACTCTGCCGCCGGGAGACCGTTTCCGAAATGCCGATATCGATGTGAATCACCACCGAACCCTCGCGGCCGGAGATGGGAATGACCTCCACCACGCCGTTCGTCGCGCCGAGCAACAAGCGCAGGTTTTCCGGCGGCACCAGCAAGGGGTTTTCGGAGGAAACCCGCACCAACGGCGGCGAAAGCAGACCTTGTGGCAGGAAGTCGAAATGAATCGTGACCGAATCACCGATCGGTCGACGAATCTCCTTCAACTCTTTCGCACTCCCGCTGTCCGGGGGCACCGTAAACGCCTGCTCCGGCGAAGATTGTCCGCCCCGAAAACCCGGGTTGATCGCCTGGACACTCCAATAGTAGGTCTGCCCCCGCAGGAGTTGCTTCAACAAGTACCTCCGCGATTTGCCGACCGGCCCAGGCCCCAACACCGGGCGGTCGCCTGCCGCTGTGGCGTCGGCCTGAAGTTGGTCGGATTTTCCTGGGGCCGTTCCCACCCGCACCGCGTAAGAATAACCGGAAGCGGGCTCATTCCCCGCCGGTAAATCCCAGGAGAGCATCGCTTGGCTGCCCGGGCCGACCGCCGTTCGTAATGCGGTCGGAAGTCCGGGTGCAACCGCCGGTGCGATACTCGTCCCCAAAAAGGCCACAACTTGCGCCGCCGAATCTGCGGCGGAACCCACTCGCCCCACCAGATCCAGAACTCCGTCCCCATTGAAATCACCGATGCCAAGAAGGGTGCCCGGACGGTCGGTCAAGTCGGGAATGAAAAGATTTTGATAGAATTCTCCCGAAGCGTGGACATAGGCGAGGTTGGGTGACGACGGGAACACGAACTGTGAGGTTCCGTCGCCCAGAAGATCAGCGACACCGGAACTGATCGGTGAGAGCGTCCCCCCGTCCGGAAATCCAAGTCGACCAGCAGTAATAGGAGACACCGGAGACCACCTTATCAAAGTAACTTTCTTCGAAACATCCACGAATGGATTGATGGCTAGATCGAAGCCGACCACCCAAATCCGACGCCCCGAATTGTCCGCATCCCATGGGTCAATGGACCCGGTAAAGGTGGTTTGTGACCGATAGCAGAGCGAAACCGTAGCTTCGGACTCGAAGCTGCCTTGGCCGCGATTCAGGATGACCTGAATTCCTGGAACTTGCTGGTCGATTTGGGCCAGTCGCAGCCAAAGATCGGGCGCCCCGTCCTCATTGGCGTCGCCGATGGCCACGGTATTCACTTTCAGCGCCGAGTTCTGATAGAGAATACTGCCGGCAAATGTGGTCGCGAGCACTTCACTTCCCACGCCCCCCGCTCCCCACGAAACGAGATCTTGATTGCCATCTCCGTCGAGGTCGGCCAAACGAAATCCGACGACCTTGCTGGCGCTTCGGAGGGCAAGGCCTGAGCCCGTCCAGGAAGTGTTTTCGAAATGCCAAATCACGACCTGACGAGTTTCCGCCTGCCCATCCGAGGCGATCAGTTCCACCTGGGCCTCGCGAGTTTGCCGACTGGCGGGTGTGACGTATAATGACCAATGATCACCCACCGGTAACAGTTTCGCGAACGCTGGATCCCCGATGCCGACCACATTTCCCAGGAGAAGTGTCAAATGGGTGGCCGGTGAATCGACATCCGAAACGATGACCGTCATGGCTTCCACGGTTTGCCCTCTAAGCGCCAAGTGTGGACTGACGGCGGCGATTACTGGCGGATCGTTGATCGGGCGAATAACCACCTGGAATTTCGCAATGGTGCTCAATCCGGATCGATCCGTCAGTGTCACCGCCACTTCGGCCGTTCCGAATGCGTTGGTCTTGGGGACGACGCGTACTTACCGGATGCCATCCGTAAACAGTGCCTCGGAATGGCCTGGTTCCGCCAAAATGGTGAGGCTGGCAATCAGAGTGGCATTCGTTGTGGTGGCTGAGACGAGGAGTTGATCCGCGGGAGTCGCTCCATCGGCAACGATGATTTTAGCGAAGCCCACCGTGTCCTCGTCCATCTGCAGATCCGCCAGATACGAGAAGGACGGCGGGCCGATGAGCGAGTTCATCTGGACGGTTTGCTCCGGCGCCCACACGCCACCGGCCCAGCCGTTATCGACGGCCTGAACACTCCAATACAAATCGCCAACCTCACGTTGTGACAGATCGAGCGTGATTCGATTCGCGTAACCCGCTTTCCCCAATTGGGCCACCAACCGCGTACCGTCCGGCGCCGACAGCGACGGCAGGATGTCATTGGCACCCGGTCTCGTGCCAATGCGAACATTATAGGAAAGTTTCGCCTGTTGATTGAGATCAAACGCGTCCAGCCAGGTAAGTGTGAGCATGGAACCATTGATTTCCGCTCGAAGTCCGAAGGGCGACGACGGCGGCACATTCGCATTGCCGGATTTCTGGAGGAAGATTCCCCCGGCGGCGCCGCCAACGACGAGATCCAGAAGCCCGTCCCCGTTGATATCTCCGGCGGCGAGGTGGGGCAAGGCGGAAGGCTTCAGAAGATCCGGTTGCGGCATCTTGCAGACAAAAGGTCCCGGCCGGAAGTGACCCGATCCATCATTGAGGTAAACGCACAACGTTTGATTCGTCGTGGCCGCGACGAAGTCGATGTTGCCGTCGCCATCGAAATCACCCCACACCGGCACTACGGAGATAGGATTCGGTAGCAACGGCCCCCGGAAAACCTCGACGACCCGTGTCCCGACGATGCGGGACACAATGACCTGTCGCGGAGCCGTCGGCAGGCCAAGGAAATTGGAGGACGGATCATCAGCCCCTGCCAATTCCCACAAGTCCAATTGTCCGTCCCCATCCACATCGATCAAACCAATGGCAAAGCGGGGTCTCCGTGGGGTGAATCCAATCAGACTCAAGGTAGGATCCGAACCTTGAATCGACGAAAGCGTCAGCGTGTCGCGAAAGTACGTTGTTTCCAACAGGTCCAGCTGACTATCGCCATCCAGATCTCCGATGGCGGATTGCGGGCCATTCGGGAGAATCGAGGCATCGACGACGCCCAATAGGTATCGCGATGGGACCCGCGGTGGCTTCAGTTTGGTTTGCAGCATTCCGGGCCCACTTTCGTTGTCAAACAGTCCCTCCGAGTTCACCGTCCGAAACCGAAGATCCGTGTCCCCATCTTTCCGGTACGGATGATCAAATTGGCCTTGATCGTCCCGCTAAAGTTGGAACTGGGATGAACCGCGAGGACCCAATTTGTTCCCTCTCCCGAGACGCGCAACCGATCCCCTGCGGCGTCCAGCGCCATATTGATGGTTTGGGGATTCACGAAATCCGGGACCCGTAGTTGGAAGGGATACTCCGTCGTCTGGTCCTCCGAACTGGTCAGGGGGTTGGGCGGTAGACCCACAAAAGCGGCCGGACGAGCGGCCCAGACGATTCCGCCGGCGATCAGCCAGCAAAGGAGGACGGCCTGTGCCAGACCGCTTGCCTCTCGTTGGCGACATGGCTGTCGGGTACGTGAGATCATCGCAAAAAGACGGGAGACGAGGAGGGCAAGGCGGGTCCAGATCGGATGGAGTTCCATGGTAGTTTGGTCTGAAAAGGATCGGCTATTATAGATCGATTGCTTAGCAGTTGCAGTGCCAATGGGTATGCCCCGACGCGCCATGGCCGGGCGACAAAAATCTTCCAGCCGTATGGTGGATCGAGCAGAGGGAGCAGTGACAGAGAGAGGAAAACGGCCTTGATTTGAGAGTTCTCCGCGTCCTCCGCGTCTCCGCGTGACCCTCTCGTCGGAACTCCCAGCTTGCCAGGGAAGGGCGAGGGTGGTCTTTTGACGGCGTGAAAATCCGTTTGCTGGGGTCCGTGGTCCTGCTTTCCGCGTGTCTTCAGTTGCCGGCGCATGATCGTCCGGTGGGGCGCGACTTTGCCACGCGGTCCGAGGTGATTGCCCGGCAGGGCATGGCGTGCACCAGCCAACCACTCGCCACTCAGGCGGGCATCGATGTTCTGCGGAAGGGTGGGTCCGCCGTGGATGCCGCCATCGCTGCCAATGCCGTGCTGGGGGTCGTGGAACCCCACGTGAACGGCATCGGTGGCGATTTATATGCGATCGTTTATGAGGCCAAAACGGGCAAGCTTCATGGTCTCAACGCCTCGGGGCGTTCTCCCTATTCGCTGACCCTGGAGACCTTCACCCAGCGCGGTCTCAAGCTGATTCCAGCCTACGGCCCCTTGCCGGTGTCCGTGCCCGGTTGTGTCGATGGCTGGTTCCAGTTGCATGCCCGCTTTGGTCGCAAGCCGATGTCCGAGGTGCTGAGCTACGCGATCGACTATGCGCGCAACGGCTTCCCGGTGGCCGACGAGGCGGCGCATTCCTGGCAAAGGGTGGCTGACGTCTACGGAACCTATCCCAACGTCCGCGAAGTATATCTGCCCGGCGGACGTGCTCCGCGACGCGGTGAGGTGTTTCGGAATCCCGCCCTCGCGGCCACCTTGAGCAAGATTGCTCAAGGTGGACGCGATGTTTTTTATCGCGGCGAAATGGCGCAGATCCTGGAGGATTCCCTGCAACGCGCGGGTGGCTTTTTGACCCGGCGGGATCTGGCCGAACATACCTCGGAATGGGTCGAGCCGGTCTCGGTGAATTACCGAGGCTATGACGTCTGGGAGTTGCCGCCCAACGGGCAGGGAATTTGTGTGCTGCAGATGTTGAACCTGCTCGAAGGCTTCGATTTTTCCAAGATCCCGTTTGGTTCTCCGGAGCACGTTCACTTGTTCGTGGAAGCCAAAAAGCTGGCTTATGAAGATCGGGCGAAATTCTATTCGGACTTGGACTATATGTCCCCGGGTATTGTGCCACGGTTGCTGTCGAAGGAATATGCCGTCCAACGGCGCAAGCTGATTTCCCCAGATCGGGCGGCCGCCCGGGTGGAGGCCGGCAATCCCAATCTCAAAGAGGGTGATACCATTTATCTGACCGTCGCGGATGGAGAGGGGAATATGGTCTCGCTCATCCAGTCCAATTTCCGCGGATTCGGCAGCGGCATGGTGCCCGATGGCCTCGGTTTCATGCTGCAGGACCGCGGGCAGTTGTTCACGTTGGAGCCTGGCCAGGCCAATACCTATGCGCCCCACAAACGCCCCTTTCATACGATCATCCCGGCCTTCGTGACCCGCGCCGGCAAGCCCTGGATGTCCTTCGGGGTGATGGGAGGAAGCTTTCAACCGCTCGGGCATGTTGAGATTCTGATGAACCTGATCGACTTCGGCATGAACGCCCAGGAGGCCGGTGATGCGCCGCGCATCGATCATCAGGGTGGCAGCGAACCGACCGGGGAAAGGAATCCCGGCGTCGGGCAAATCCTGCTGGAATCCGGCTACTCCTTTGAAACCATTCGTGGACTGCTCCAAAGGGGACACAAGGTCGGCTGGGCCGCGCCCGGAAGCTACGGTGGCTATCAGGCAATTCGCGTGGAGGCCGCCACCGGAGTGTATTTTGGGGCGTCCGAATCGCGGAAAGACGGGCAGGCCGCAGGATTTTGATTCATCGGAACTTTTCCCGGGACCGGTTTTCGAGCCACGTTGGAGGCATGTTGACTCTGACCGCAGGGGAAATCCTAGAGGCCGTTCGCGCGGCGCTGGCGGAGGATCTGGGCGAGGCGGGCGATGTGACGACACTGGCCTGCATCCCGTCCGAGGCGACCGCCGTCGCCCGCATGAATGCGCGCGAAGCGCTGTGTGTGGCCGGCCTGGACTTTGCCGAGGCCGCCTGGCGGGAGGTGGATCCCCGGCTGCGTGTGGAGCGACGGGTGAGTGACGGAGCGACTGCCGCCGCTGGAACCGCCTTGCTGCGGGTGGAAGGTCCGACCCGGGGGATTCTGACCGGCGAACGGGTGGCACTGAATTTCATCCAGCGCCTTAGTGGCGTGGCCACCGCGACGGCGCGTTTTGTGGAACTCGTCCGCGGCACCTCGGCGCGCATTCTCGATACGCGAAAGACCACACCGGGCTGGCGTCGTTTTGAAAAATACGCAGTGACCTGCGGCGGCGGGACGAATCATCGCACCGGCTTGTTCGATCTGGTGCTCATCAAGGACAATCATCTCGCAGCCCTAGCCAACGAAAAGCCCAACGCCGTCGCGGCGGCGGTGCAACGGGCGCGAAGACTGTATCCGCAATTGCGCGTGGAGGTGGAGGCGGATCGTTTGGAACAGGTGCAACAGGCAGTGGACGCCGGTGCGGACATCCTTCTTTTGGATAACATGACGCTGGAACAATTGCGGGAAGCGGTGGCTTGCGTTGCCCGGCGTTGTCAGACCGAAGCCAGCGGTGGGGTCAATCTTCAGACCGTGCGCGCCATTGCGGAGACGGGGGTTGATTTCATCTCCGTCGGCGCGATCACGCACTCGGCGCGCAGTATGGACATCGGTCTCGACTTTTAACCCTTTTCCAAAAATCCCGTGCTGCTTGCGATTGAAACCTCGTGCGATGAAACCAGCGCAGCCGTCGTCCATGACGGCGCGATCCTGGCGAATGTCGTGTCCTCCCAAATCCAACTGCATGCGGAGTACGGCGGAGTGGTGCCGGAGTTGGCGACGCGCGAACATTTGCGCAATCTCCTGCCCGTGGCGCGGGCGGCCTTGCGACAGGCGGGCGTCACACCCCGGGATCTCGTCGCCGTGGCGGCGACGCGCGGTCCGGGCTTGCCGGCCGCCTTGCGGGCGGGCTTCACGGCCGCACAGGCGGCGGCGTTCGTTCTCGGCGTGCCTTGTCTGGGCATCCATCATCACGAGGCACATCTCTATTCGCCGTGGATTGTTGGTCCGCCGTTGCGCGCGGATTTCGCCGCCTTTCAACCCAACGTCTCCCTGATCGTCTCGGGGGGACACACGATGTTGGTACATGTCCGGGCGGAATTTGAGCATCGCATTCTGGGCTCGACTTTGGACGACGCCGCGGGTGAGGCCTTCGATAAGGTGAGCAAACTCCTGGGGCTGCCGTATCCGGGCGGTCCGGTACTCGACCGGTTGGCGGAGGAGGGACGTGCCGAGGCCTTCACTTTCCCCCGGCCGATGCTGCACGATCCACACGATGATTTCAGTTTCAGCGGCTTGAAGACCAGCGTACGCGTCTTCCTGCAAAAGCATCCCGGTCTGCCGGACGATCCGCGGGGTTTGCGTGACCTTTGTGCCAGTGTTCGGGCGGCGATTGTGGAGACGCTGATTGGAAAAACACTGCGTGCCGCTCGACGTCTCGGCGTGTCGTGCGTGACGGCTTCGGGCGGCGTCACCTGCAACCGGGCGCTGCGTCGCGACCTCGCGCGGGCCTGCGACGAGGATCGAATCCTGCTGCGCCTCGCCGAGCCGGCCTTGTGCACCGACAACGCCGCGATGGTGGGCATTGTGGCCGAACGCAAACTGGCCCGGGGTCTGGCCGTGGTGGAACGGGATGCCGAGCCGGAGCCGGGCTGGGCCTTGGAAACCGGCTGAAGTCCGGCAGGTCCGGCGGTTGCGCGTTGGTTGAGGACTGAGAGGGGGGTTGTGATGGAAATCGTTCTTTCTCCTCTCCGCGTCTCCGCGCCTCCGCGTGAGCTTTCCTGCCAGCAGAAGAATTTTATCGCACACCCACTGGGAGGACGTGGCGACGCCGGCCTTTCCACCCGCCCCGCCAGCGACTCTATTCAGGGTTCATTCATGAATCTTCGGCGAGAGACAATCGGAGTTGCCTGGGGGCTGATCTTGATCGCGGGTTGGCTGGCCGGAATCACGACCCGCGCGGCGGAGCCTCGGCTCAATCCCACCGCCGCCACCAATCTCGTGGCGTGGTGCATCGTGCCCTTCGATACCGTCAAGCGCGGTCCGGAGGAGCGCGCGGTCATGCTGGAGCGGTTGGGGATCACCCAGCTGGCCTACGACTGGCGCGCGGAACATATCCCGACCTTCGATGACGAAGTGGCCGCGCTCGCCCGGCACAAGATCCATCTGCGGGCCTGGTGGTTTCCGGCGACGTTGAATTCCGACGCGGAAGCCATTTTGGCGTGCATCCGCCGGAATCACCTGCACCCCGAACTCTGGGTCATGAGTGGCGAGCCGGCGGGTACGAACACCACGTCGAAAGTCAACGCCGCGGCGGAGGGTTTGCGGGCGGTGGTGAAGGCGGCGGCCGATCTGGGGTGCAAGGTCGGGCTCTATAATCACGGTGGTTGGTTTGGCGAACCGGAGAATCAATTGGCGATCCGCGCCCGGCTCGCGGAATTGGGCTTCAACAACGTCGGACTGGTTTATAATTTTCACCACGGTCACGATCATCTGGACCGGTTGCCGGCGATCTTTCCGCTCCTGGTGCCGCATTTGCTGGCGGTGAATTTCAACGGCATGACCCGCGACGGGGAACGGTTGGGCCGAAAGATCATCCCGTTCGGCAGCGGCGAATATGACACGGCCATCCTTCAACTCGTGCGCAACAGTGGCTACGCGGGGCCGGTGGGAATCCTCGGGCACACGATGGAGGATGCCGAGGGGAAATTGAGACAGGACCTGGCCGGGCTGCACAAAGTGGAGGCCCGCCTCGCCGCCGGCGAAGCCGCTCCGTGGCCGGCGCCCGGTCCCAAACGGGAAATCGTTCCCGCAGTGGCGCCCCTTGCCGCAGCGGCGACGCCGGCCGTCGGGGCTTCGCGTCCGAAGGAAACCGCCCCGGCGGTGGATCGCACTCCGGGGATGCCGAAGGTTTCCGGTCAGGAGCCGGGTTCGCAAAAGGAGCAGGATTGGGTCGATGATCGTTGGTCCCACATGGACGTGGGTCCGGCCTTTGCTTCGAATCTCCATTTGCCCGACGGCTCCGTGATTGCCAAGGCACTCACCCTGCAGTTGCCCGGCGAGGGACGGCACTGCGTGGCGTACGATCTCGCCACGGGCACGCTGCGAGCGGCGTGGTCGGGGGGCTTTCTGAAATTCGATGCCTCGCGCTTCGGCCTGATGGGTGGACAAAAACCCGCGATGAAGCCGTGGTTTGTCAATCCGTCGAAGGCCGGTTTCCCCGGCGCGAAATATCGCTTCCTGGGCATGCGTCGTTCCGGCTCCCGCGTCCTGCTCGAACACGAAGTCAACGGCGCGAAGTTGCAGGAAATCGTGACCGTCCTGGGGACTGGCACCACTCCCCAGTTGGTCCGCCATTTCAGTGCGGAAGGCGTCACGGCGCCGCTGTCGATTTCAGTGGGGCGGACTCCGGAAGGTGCGGTGGAGGAAGGCCAGACGGGGAGTTTGAAATGGTTGCGGACGGCTGGCGCGACCGACCGTGTGCGGTTGGGCATCGACGGTGCGGCGGTCTTGCGTCGACAGGCGAACGGTGCGATTTGGGCCGAGCTTGCCCCGGGTGCCGGACGCCAGCTTTTCGGCATCCTTTTGTCGGCCGATCCGGGAGTGCCCCCGATCACTGCCCATGCGTTGAACCAGGATCCGAAAAGCATTCTCAAGCCGGCCGACGGATCCAATCCCACGGTCCCGCTGATCCTGACCACCCGGGGACAGCGCGGTGCGGACACGGACATTCTGGCGGTCGATACCCTGACGATGCCGTATGAGAATCCCGCTCACGCCCTCATGTTTGCCTCCGGAGTGGACCTGACCCCGGAAGGCATCGCCTACGTCTGCACGATGCACGGCGATGTTTGGAAGGTGTCGGGCATTGACGATTCGCTGCGTGAACTGAAGTGGACCCGGTTTGCCACGGGCCTGTTTCAGCCGCTGGGGCTGAAGGTGCGGGAGGGACAGATCTATGTGCTGGGCCGCGATCGCATCACCTGCCTGATGGATACGAACGGGGACGGCGTGGCCGATGCGTACGAGAATTTTCACGACGCCATTGCCACGTCCACCGGCGGTCATGATTACGTCACCTGTCTGGAACAGGACATGGCGGGAAATTTTTATTATGTCGATCCCCTGGGGCTACATCGGGTGTCGTCCACGGGACGCGAAACAGCGCTGCTGGCGGGCGGATTCCGCAATCCCAACGGAATGGGAGTCAGTCCGGATGGCCGGGTGTTGACGGTGGCTCCCCAACAGGGGAACCGGACGCCGTCGTCGGGCATCTGGGAAATTCCGCTCGACACTCCGGGATTCTGGGGTGGGTATCCGGAGCCGAGGATCGCGTCCGGAAGGCCGGAGGGTTACGATGCGCCGCTCTGCTGGATTCCGCATGGCGTGGATAATTCCAGCGGCTCGCAGGTCTGGGTGCCGGCGGGGCAGTGGGGGCCGCTGGGAGGGCAGATGTTGCACCTGCTGTGGGGCCGCTGCGGCCTGATGATGACATTGCGCGATGCAGGGGACGGGCGTCGCAACGGCGCCGTGGTGCCGCTGCCGGCGAAATTCCTCGCCGGTCCCAACCGGGGTTCCTTTCATGGGAATGCCCTCTACGTCGCCGGCAGCACTGGGTGGCAGACGAGCGCGGTGAGTGATGGTTCCTTGCAGCGGGTGCGTTGGACCGGGAAGCGCTTCTTGCAACCCGTGGCTTGGGAGGCGCGACGCGAAGGACTGGATCTGACCTTTGCCGAACCGCTGCGGCGCGACACGGCGACGGACGTGGGCAGTTATTCCGTGAAGCGTTGGAACTATCGCTACGCGGCGCAATATGGTTCCAAGGACTGGTCCTTCGCGAATCCCGGGAAGGAGGGCCGTGATGAGGTGAACCTGCTGGAGGCGCGGTTGAGCGGGGATGGACGAACGGTCTCGCTGCGGACGGGTCCCTTGAGTCCGGTGATGCAGTTTGAGATCAAGTACAATCTCGATACGGCGGACGGAAAACCGGTGAAGGGGAGCCTGTGGGGCACGGTCAATCCGGCCGGTGAACGTCGGGATTTCCGCTGAAGGTTGATGAGTTCGACCTCCACTTCGAAGGCGTTACCCGGGCGACACCTGCTGCTCGCACTGGCGGTGGTGGCGATCTGGGGTTCCAACTTTGCGATCATCAAAGTAGCGCTCGCAACGCTGCCCCCGCTGTTGTTTGCCGCCTTGCGGTTCCTGATCGCCCTGGTTCCCGCCGTCTTTTTCCTCGCGCGCCCCCGCGTGCCCTGGCGCAATCTGGCGGCCTACGGCGTGTTGATCGGAGTCGGACAATTCGGCCTCATGTATCTGGCCGTCACCCGATTCATCTCCCCCGGTTTGGCGTCCCTCGTGGTGCAGACCCAGGTGCTCTTCACCATCGGCTTTTCACTCTGGCTGGGCGGCGAGCGGATTCGTCCCTTTCAGGTGTTGGCGTTGATTCTCGCCGCGGCGGGATTGGGCATCATCGTGGCGCACACGGATCGCCAGACGACGCCCCTCGGATTGCTCCTGGTGCTCGGGGCGGCGCTGGGTTGGTCTGGCGGCAATCTCGTGGCGCGGTCCACTCCCGGGGTCAACATGCTCGCGTACGTGGTCTGGGCGAGCCTCTTCTCCGTGCCGCCACTGGTGGCGCTGTCGCTGATCTTTGAAGGCCCATCGGCCATGATCGCCGGCGTGCGGGACGCGACCATCACGACCTGGCTGGCGGTGGTCTGGCAGTCCGTGGGTAACACGCTTTTTGGTTATGCCGCCTGGGGTTGGCTGCTGGCACGTCATCCCGCCACGACCGTCATACCGATGGCGTTGCTGGTGCCGGTGTTTGGCATGGCCGCCTCGGCGTGGTGGCTGGGGGAATCCCTGCCCCCGTGGAAACTCCTTGCCGCGGCGCTGGTGCTGGCGGGCTTGGGATTGAATCTCCTCTGGCCCTGGCTGCGACTGTTGCTGTGGCCGAGGGCCGGCAATTAAGGTGGAGCGAGTCTCTGACGAGCTATGCGGGTGACGAAGTCAGGCCCCAACGCGGCTGGCTCGAAGAGACTCTCGCGCCACCGGTTTTGTGGCCGTAGGCCAGCAAGCAAGGTGGAGCGAGTCTCTGACGAGCTATCCAGGACTCTCGTACCACCGAATTGTTCCACCGAATAGACGCTGATGCTTACTCTGGCCGCTCCCAAAGTCTCCTGCCCTGCCGGTGCGGGGTCTTGACTCGGAAGCGCATTTGAGCCCTTTTGAGCCCATGGCCACTACCTTGCTACGTACACGGGTCGAGGCGCGACGCGCCGCGGCCGCGAAGAAAATCCTCGATGGACTCGGCCTCGACGCCACGACGGCCGTCAACATGTTCTTCGCTCAGGTGATTGCCCGGCGCGGCCTGCCCTTTGTCGTGCAGGAGGACGGCTACTCCTACGCCCGGAACGAATACGATGTAACGCCGGCAGAAATGGATGCCGCCGAGAAACGCATCCGCCGCGGTATCGCCCGCGAGCGCAAGGCGGGCTCGATCCGACCCGTAAGGTCCGCCGATGATCTCCTTTGAAGCAACCGCCCGCTTCCGAGCCTGCGTTTTGAAGGAAGAGTTGTCCCGTGAGGCCGTTTTTGCCGCCATGCAACAGACGGCCACCGACTGGGGACGTCCACATTTGCATAGTGGTCGAGGAATCCGGCGCCTCACCGCCGGGGCTTTCGAGTGCCGCTTGGATCGAGACACGCGTCTGCTCTTTTTCGTTGAGTCCGGAAAGTTGATTTTCGATTTCACAGGCAACCACGATCAGGTGAGAGCCTACCTGAAAAACCGGCGATGAAGGGACGTTGGTAACGGCGATGCGGGCATTGGATGCGGGGATGCTCGTTCCTCCGAAGAGACCGATGCTCAAGGGTGGAGCGAGGCTCTGCCGAGCTAATCGGTGACGAAGTCCGGCCCAAACGCGGCTGCCTCGCGAGACGCTCGGCCCACCGGTTTTGCGGCCGGAGGCCAGCCAGCAAGGTGAAGTGCGATTCCCTTAACCCTGCAACATGCGGGCGAGAAGATTGGAAGTTATCCGTTGAACCCGTGGATCCGGCCCCAGCGGTGTCGAATAGGATTTGGGACGGCGATAGCCAGGTGGCTCGCTGAGCGCATCGCCCCACCAAATCGTCGAGGCGTTGAAGACCACGTTCTGTTTGGGACCGGGATAAAGAGTGGCCGTGAACGTGCCCCCGTTGGGTTTGCCGGGCTCCGAGTACGTGGGTCCCGTGGCGACAACTTCGAGTCCGGGCAGCGGAGCGGGATCCCCGTGCCATTCCCAGCCCACGAGTCCCGGAATGGCGTCGCCCTGCTTCATTCCCGTGCCGGCAAACAACCAGTGGTCCGGGGCCGCACAGGCCCAATCCGCCCCGCCGGTCACCGGCCCGGTGCTGTGGGCGCCGATCAGTTCGTTGGCATACGGGCGATCATGGGGCAGGGAGTTCATGGCGATGAATTCACGGGTGCCACCGGGCGGACCGTACACGCCCACACGTTCCAGAATTCGTTCGGTTCCTCCGCGGGCATCCGATCCGTAGAGAATCTTCCCGCAAATCGCGTTGCCGGAAAGGAACGCCACATTCAGTCCGGCGCCAACCGCCGCCTGGACGTGCCGAAACATTTCGATGGACCAATACTCATCGTGGCCCACCGAGAGGAATCCCTTTGCCCGCAACAATCCGCCGGGATCGCGGTGGGTATCGACATTGGAAATATACGTGACGTCGTAGCCATGCTGCTCCAGCCAATAGGACACGGGGAATTCAAAGAGGAGAAATTCCCCCGAACCGGTGGTGGTGGTATAGTCGTTGAACGCCTGGCAGTATTTTCCGTAGGGCCGGTTGAAGCCGATCGAGACGCCGCCGCCCCACCACCATTCATGTTCCCCGTTGTCATAGAGGGAAAACTGGCTGGGCCAGCGATTGTAGGCCTGCCAGGTGTTGTCGCTGCATTGGACGATGAAATCCGCCTGCCGGTCGTCCCGCACAATGAAGATCACGTAGCTTTGCCCGCCGTCCGTCGCGCGGGTCAGCTTGCCCAGATAGACACCGCTGACCCAGTCCGCAGGAATCGTCAGCGTGGCGGCGGCCGGCCACGCACAGTCGCGCAGACGTTGAGCACCGATGGGGGCCTCGGGTTGGCGGGAGGCGGGGACGACCGGCAGTTCATGGACCTTGCGTCCGCCGAGGCCGCCGTAGTAGCCGAGGCGGAAAATCTCGACACGCACCGGGCTGGCGGGCTGCGCGCTGAGATGGAGCGACAGGTGCTCTCCCGCGCGGATGGACGTGTGCGAGACGTAACCTTCGATGGACGGGCTGCGCCATTTGCTGGGCGCATCAATGAGGACCTGATCCAGCTGCCAGTCGCGCGTGCCGTGCCGGGCATTTTCGCGGCGGATCAAATCGCGTTGCGCGTGGGCGAACCTGCCGGGCGACGTGGCGCAGCCGCCCAGAGCCAGGCCCGCACCCGCCGCCGCCAGGGCTTGCAACGCCTCGCGTCGGGAAACCAAGGGAAACATGTCCCCATTGAAGCGCATCCCGCCGGGCCTGACGAGTCTGTTTTCCCGGGTGCGGGCGGGGGGATGCTGCGTGTCAACGGAGGAAACTCACGCGGAGAGCGCGGAGAAATCCCCGGAAATCGTCCCTTCTCCTCTCCGCGCCTCCGCGCCTCCGCGTGAGTCTCCCGGCCAGCAGAAGAATTTTTATCGCGCAGCCCCCGTCCACTTATTGGCGGGCGCGTTTTGCGTCGCCGCCCGGGTCCGTTACGATTTACCGCAAATACCTGGCAGAATGCATCGCCTTCTTTTTCTCGTCGCGCTGCTTTCTGTGCATCCGGCCCTTCGTCTCGCGGCGGATCGTGTGACTCCGCTTGTGTTGACGGGCCTTCCTCTCCATTCGCCCGGATTTCAACGCCTTTCCAATGCGGTCACGGGAATCACCTTTTCCCATCGTGTCCCGGCCGCGCGTTCCCTGACCAACCAGATGCTGCTCGACGGCTCCGGCGTGGCGCTGGCGGATGTCGATGGCGACGGTCGGGTGGACATCTTTCTCGGCGCCAGCGGCGGTGGCAGTCAGCTCTGGCACAATGAAGGCGGGTGGCGATTCCGGGAGCTGACCGAGACCGCCTTTCCCCAACGGTCAGGAATCGGTGGTGATGTCACCGGAGTTGCCTTTGCGGATCTCAATGGTGATCGGGCTATGGATCTCGTTCTCAACACCCACACGGAAGGCATTCGCCTGTTGTTGAACGACGGGCATGGAGTTTTCCGCCAACTGCCGCTCGTGCAGGCCCGGGCACGGGGCGGACACTCGGTGGCGTTGGCCGATGTGGATGGCGACGGCTGGATCGACATTTATGTCTGCAATTATCGGCAACGGGCGCTGATGGATCTGCCCAGCGCGCGCGCCACGTTTCGCACAGTCCGCGGCGTGCAAACCGTGGCCACCCTGGATGGACGACCCACGACGGATCCGGATCTCACGAATCGGTTTGTGGTCACCGCGCAGGGAGGCATGGAGGAAATGGGCGAACCGGATGTCTGGTACCGAAATCTCGGAGGCACGAATTTCGTCGAAGTGCCGTGGACGACCGGTCAGTTTCTGGACGAAGACGGCCGGGCCTTGACCGCCGCTCCGTTCGATTGGGGATTGGCGGCACAATTCTGCGACGTCAACGGGGACGGCCGGCCCGATCTTTATATCTGCAATGATTTTCAAACGCCGGACCGGCTCTGGCTCAACGAGAGCACGCCGGGCCAGGTGCGGTTCCGGCTGGCTTCCCGCACGACGCTGCGTCATACGAGTTTGTTTTCCATGGGCGTGGATTTTGCGGACATCAATCGCGATGGCCGCTGGGATTTCGTCGTGCTGGATATGCTCAGTGCGGATCATGTGCGACGCCTGACCACCCTGGATGGCAAGTCCTCGGTGGTGGTGAATCCCGGGGATCCCTTCGCGCGCCCGCAGACGGATGCCAACACGATGTTTCTCCAGCGGTCCGATGGGTCGTTCGCTGAAGTGGGTAATTTTGCCGGCATCACCGCGACGGACTGGTCCTGGGTGCCCGCATTCCTGGATGTGGATCTGGATGGGTGGCCGGATTTGCTGCTCACGGCCGGGCAGGAACGCGGCTCGCGCGACTTGGATATTGCGGATCACATGAAGACGTTTCGTCGCAGTGGACTGCGCACCGATGCACAGATTTTTCGCGAGCGGCAGAAATTCCCGTCGTTGCCGGCGCCGTTAAAGGCCTTCCGCAATCGCGGTACGCGCGAGCCCGAGGGCGTGCCGGCCTTTGAAGATTTGAGTGCGGTCTGGGGTTTTAGCTTCGTCGGCGTGAGTCATGGGCTGGCGCTGGCCGATCTGGATGGGGATGGCGATCTGG
>JAYTHD010000383.1:0-7675 GCA_043732975.1 Verrucomicrobiota bacterium | reverse complement strand
AGCCTGGTGTTTGCGCACCTGGCCGGTCCGCGGTTGGCCGGCATGAATGCCGTCCACGCGGTGGTCCTCGGGGTGATCCTCAGCCTGGCGGCCGTGGTGGGAGACCTGATCGAATCCATCTTCAAACGCGAAGCCGGCGTGAAGGATTCGGGCCGTTTCTTTCCGGGCATTGGCGGCATTCTGGACCTGCTGGACTCGCTCCTGTTCAATGCGCCGCTGATGTACCTGTACCTGCGGCACGTGCTGGCGCGGTGAACGGGAGTTCGCGTCGCGGGACAAAATAAAACAACCGCTCTCGACACTCCGGCCTCCGTCTGCCTTTCTGTCCGCGCTTTTGTTTTTGGCACTGGCATGAACGTTGAACTTTTGACCCGCGCGAAGTCGCTTGGATTTTCCGACCGGCAGATCGCCCACCTGACCGGCACGACCGAGGACAAGATCCGCGCCGAACGGAAGTCCATCGGGCTGGTGCCCAGTTACCGTCTGGTGGACACCTGCGCGGCGGAATTCGAGGCGTACACACCGTATTACTACTCGACCTACGACCGGGGGGATGACGAAGTCAGTGTCGCCTCGTCCAAGCGGAAGGTCATGATCCTGGGCGGCGGACCCAACCGGATCGGCCAGGGAATTGAATTCGACTACTGCTGCGTGCACGCGGCGTTTGCGCTCAAGGCGGATGGTTTTGAGACGCTGATGGTCAACTCGAATCCCGAGACCGTCTCCACCGATTACGACACGTCGGACAAATTGTTCTTCGAACCGCTGACGCTGGAGGACGTTCTCCATATTTACGAACGGGAAAAGTGCTGGGGAGCGATTGCGCAGTTCGGCGGCCAGACGCCCTTGAACCTCGCGCTCGGACTTAAGAAAAATGGGGTCAACATCATCGGCACCTCACCCGAAAGCATCGAGATCGCGGAGGATCGCAAATTGTTCTCCGCCATGCTGGACCGCCTGGGCATCCCGCAGCCGCGGAATGGCATGGCCACGAATGAAGCCGAGGCGTTGGCGGCCGCCCATCGACTGACGTATCCGGTGCTTGTGCGGCCCTCGTTCGTGCTGGGCGGCCGCGCCATGCAAATCGTGTACTCCGATGGCGAATTGTCGCACTACATGAAGTTCGCCGTCGAAGCGTCGGCGGAACGGCCCGTTCTGGTCGACAAGTTCCTGGAGGACGCCACCGAGGTGGACGTGGATTGCATCGCGGACGTGGGTAATTTCAGCGATTCAACGGAGGGCACGGTCGTCATCGGCGGCATGCTGGAGCACATCGAATTTGCCGGCGTGCATTCCGGCGACGCCGCGATGGTGTTGCCGCCGCATACGCTTTCGCGGGCGGTGATCGACACGATTCGCACCTACACCCACGCCATGGCGCGGGAGCTTCGGGTGTCCGGGCTGATGAACGTCCAGTACGCCATCAAGGGCGACACCGTGTACGTCCTCGAAGTGAACCCCCGCGCTTCGCGGACCGTCCCCTTTGTGAGCAAGGCGATCGGCCATCCGCTGGCCAAGATCGCGGCGCGGGTGATGGCCGGGAAGTCGTTGCAGGAGCTGGGATTCACGGAGGAGATCTGGCCCAAGTACTGGGCGGTGAAGGAATCCGTGTTTCCGTTCAACCGGTTTCCCGGCCAGGACATCATTCTTTCCCCGGAAATGCGCTCGACCGGCGAGGTCATGGGCATCGATGCCGACCTGGGAGTGGCGTACGCGAAGGCCCAGATGGCGGCGAATTCACCGCTGCCGCTGAAGGGGCGCGTCTTCATCAGTGTGGGCGACGCGCACAAGGACGAGGTGGCGGCCGTGGCGAAATCCTTCGTCGCGCTGGGCTTTGAATTGGTCTCGACCAATGGAACGGCGGCGGTGTTGGAAAAGGCCGGCTTGACGGTGCAACGGGTCTTCAAGCTCAACGAGGGGGCGCGTCCCAACGCGGTGGACTTGCTGAAGAACAAGGAATTGCACCTGGTGATCAATACGCCGAGCGGGGCCAGTCCGCGGGCGGATGAAGTCAAGATCCGCACGACCGCCGTCATGACGGGAACGCCCATCATGACGACCCTCAGCGGGGCCAAGGCGGCGGCGCTGGGGATCGCCGCACTGAAGAAGCACGGCTACTCGGTGAAGACGATCCAGGAGTATCACTGAGCGAGTGTTCCGCCATCCGGTCGGGCGTCGTCACGGCCGATTCGCCATGCGGCGCCGCGCCAGTTCGAGGTTTTTGCGCACGTCCACATTGGCTGGATCCAATTGCACCGCGCGGCTCAGCAGTTGCACCGCTTCGCCGTTGCGGCCCTGAATCAGTCGGATGGCGCCCAGGGCTCCGTGCGCCAGGGAATCGGTGCCGTTGAGGCGGATCGCTTCATTGAAGTGCTCCGCGGCCTCTTCGTAGCGGCCGAGCCCGTAGTGGACCATGCCCAGATTTCCGTGGGCGCGGGCGTGCTGCGGGTTCGCTTGGATCGCCAGCCCGAATTCCCGCTCCGCGTCGTCCAAGGCGCCGCGCAGACGGTGCAGGATGCCGAGATAGTAATGGGCCTCGTCAAGGCGGGGATCCAACTGGACGGCCTGCTCAAAGCGTCGACGGGCCTCGTCGTTGCGCTTCTGGGCCAACAGGGCCCGGCCGAGATTGACCAGCGCCGGACCGTCGTTGGGATTGATGCGGAGCCGTTGTTCGTTGAAGGCGAGCGTGTCCCGGGCGGTTCGCTCGAGATTGACCTGGGACAGTCGCGCACTGCCGGCGGCGGAGCGGGGCAGAAGCTGGAACCAGACCTCCGCCATTTCGTCGGTCGTATTGAGGCCAAACTGCACGCGCCGGGGCGGCGAGGACGGGTTGTGGGGATTGTTCGTCGAATTGTCGAATTGAATCCGCATACCCAAGCGCGTTCCCGCCGGGAGAAAGATCGGGTGGCGATAGATATAATCGCCCTGCCAATTGAAATCCCAATCCGAAATCTCCAGAAGCGTCTGTCGCGTGGCATCCGGCAGCGTCGCCCAGGCTTCAATGCGTCGGCCCAGATAGTGGGTGTGCGGCAGGACCCCGAGCAGATCCACGTCCGCGGGGATCACCAACTCATCCGTCACCGACAACTGCGTACTGCCGGCGGGGAGGTCGATGCCATAGTTGATCAGCGACACCTTGACCGGCTGATTGGTGGGCGGTTGATCCGTAAAATAGAATCCGATCTCCGCCTGCAACGCGTTCGTTTTGCCGAGGGGTTGCAGGTGCATTTGCAGGACGAGGTCGCTCCCGGATTCGATCACCCAGGGCAGGCCGGGCGGATTCTGTCTTGGTGGCGCCCCGGGTTGCCAGCTGGCGAAATGGCCGCTGGGTGCCTCGACGCCGACGGGCGTGTCCATGCCGGGAAATCCGGGTTCGGGATCCAGGGCATCCCGGCGCCTTGCCTCACCGGTGCGATCCGTGCGGAGAAACGCGTGGTGGACGCTGCGGGAGTGCGGCCGGAATTCCCACGCCCGCACATACCGGCGCTGGGCCAGGGCGAGCGGCAGGATGAAGTGCCGGTAAACATCGCGGCCACTGGCCGGCACCGTGTAGGCGATCGGCATTTTGACGATCAGATCGGGGGCGCCGAGTTGCCAATCCGTCGCCCAGGTCGGTGTTGGCGGGCTCTTGCGCGGATCCCCTTCCGGCGCGCCCGCGTCGCGCCAGCGCGCGAAGGTGGCGATTTCCACCTCGCTTAAGCGCCGCTCGCCCAGGAAATCCCCGTGTCCGGGAGCGGGGAGCCACGGCGGCATGAAGTGTCGCGCGGTCACCTTGGCGAGTTCCGGGGCGCGTTTACGGGCATCGGCAAAACTGAGCAGCGAGAAGGGCGCGGATTGGCCGGGCCGATGACAGGAGGCGCAATGCTGAAAGAGCAGGGGCGCCACGTGCTCGTGAAAAGTCACTGGCCCCGGGGCGACGTCGGCACGCATCTGCCCGGCGAAGCCGAGACCGATTCCAAGGACTGCCAACGCCAGCCGACACGTCAGTGAAATTTTCATAAGGCGGGATGGATCGAACAACCCACGGGTGGACGGGATGGGACGGTGGGTTCGCGCCCGGCGCAAAACTCCCGCAACGCTTCCGCCAGATCATGACGCGTCGGGGCCGGTCGACTCTGCCCGAGCGCGAAATACTGATCGTTGATCCGTCCGCGATAAATCGGCTTTCCTTGCGCCGTGACGGCCACCACTTCCGGCGTAACCCTCACCTCCATTTGGCGGACCAGAGCCTGGGCGGGGTCCCGAAACAGTTCCCCCGTCAATCCATACTCGCGCTGATGTCGGTGGATGGCGTCCGGAAGTTCGTCGGCATTCGGGTAAACAAAAATGAACCGGATTCCCTGACTGCTGAAGTCGTGGGCCAGCTCATTCAACTCGGGCAGGTCGCGGTTGGAAATAGGGCAGTCGACGCTGAGAAACGTGAACACCCAGGCGCGGGTCGTCCGGTCGGGATGCAAATGCACCACCGTGCCATCGAGTCGGCTCACCACGAAATCCGGTCCGGAGGCCGCGGAATGGCCAACGCAGCCCGCCGTCAAAACCGCGGCGAGCGCGAGGGCGAGCGCCACGGCCGCGCTGCGGGCGGGAGACCAGCGGAAGGGTGGGCACAAATTCATGCAGACGATGGGCGGGAGGTTTCCCGCCGGGCGCACCAGGGTCAAGCGGTGCCTTCGACGGATGACCATGCCCGACGGCGCTTGCACGCGGGAAGTCGCCGTCCATTGTTGGGCCACATGCATCCCGAAGATGCGCCGTTCCCTGGCGACGCAGAAGCCTTCCTGCCGCGGACTGAGGCGACGTTGGTTCAGGCCGCCGGCCGGGGCGCTTCCCGGCGATGGGCGCGCGGAATTCTTGGGTTGGGAATTGTCGTCCTCCTGGCTTCGCGACCAATTTCGGCGGCGACGGATGCAGATATTCCCGCCATGCAGGATCCGAAGGCGGTCGCCCGTGGCGGCCTGCTCGCGCGGACCTATTGCGTCACCTGTCATCTCTTCCCCGAGCCGGACGCCTTGGATCGTGCCACCTGGCGGGAGCAAGTCCTGCCCCGGATGAAATACCGTCTGGGATTTTCCACGCCGCAATTGGAGCAGAGCCCCAATATCCGCCTGCTGCGCGCCCATCATCGATTGCCCACGGCTCCGGTTATTTCGGAGGAGCAATGGGTCGATCTGGTCGCTTACTTCCTGAAGCAATCCCCGGAACAGTCCCTGCCGCAAGCGAGTCCGTGGGGGCCGATTTCACTGGGCGTGCCGGGATTCAAAACCGTACGGTTGCCGCCGCATCTCGAGACTCCATCCGTGACCGCTGTGAAAATCCTGCCGGGTGGCGGCGCCGTCTGGGCGGATGCTCTGACCCAGACGATTTCGTTTCTCAATTCCGGGGGCCAGGTTTCCCAAAGTCTGATGGTCAGTAACTCGATCAGTTCTTTCCGGGTTTTTCCGGAAGGTATTTTAGCCGGTGGACTGGGGAGTTTTCTGCCGTCGGACGAACCTCGGGGCGGTGCCTTTTGGCTGAACCGAATGACGGCCTGGCAAACGGGACCTCTCATCCTGTCGGGGCTCCCGCGCACTGCCGACGTCAACACCGCCGATCTGAATCAGGACGGGCGACCAGATTACGTGGTGAGCTGTTTTGGAAACAATATCGGCCGGTTGTCGTGGTGGGAAGGACAGGCGGACGGACGCTTTGTCGAGCACGAGCTGTTTGGACTACCCGGGGCCTTGCGCACGGAAATTGCCGATTTCAATCGCGACGGGAAACTGGACATTGCCGTCCTCGTGGCGCAGGAAACGGAGGCGTTGTTTCTCTTTCTCGGCGACGGCAAGGGTGGTTTTCAACGTCAGACGGTTTTTCAGCGGCCGCCCTATTGGGGACACAGCTATTTTGAAACCGCAGATTTCAACGGCGATGGACGGCCGGACTTCCTGGTGTCCAACGGGGACAATGGCGAATTCTCATCCACGGCGAAGCGGTATCACGGCGTGCGGATCTACCTGTCCGAACCCAATGGAGAGTGGAAGGAGTCGGTGTTCTATCCGATGTACGGGACTTACAAGGCGGTGGCCCGCGATTTCGATCAGGATGGCGATCTGGACATCGCGGCGATCGCCTTCTTCCCGGACTACCAACGCGCCCCGCGCGGTTCGTTTGTGTATTTGCGCAACGAAGGCAATCTGCGTTTCCAGCCGTTCACTTTTCCGGAGAGCGCCCTCGGCCGGTGGCTCACGCTGGATGCCGGGGATTTCGATGGCGACGGTGACGTGGATCTCCTGCTCGGATCGTATATCAAGGGTCCCACGCCGGTCCTGGCGAAATTAATGGCGGCCTGGCAACAGGTTCAACAGCCGCTCATCTTGCTCGAGAATTCCGCGAAGGGGACGTCGTCGGGAAAGTGACCGGCTCAAAACTGGTTGCGCAGGGAGCCGGGCGGTTTCGCCGGCTGCCAGTAGGAAACGCCGTCGGGTGCCTTCAGAAAAGAGCGGCCCCGGGCGCGCATCAGCAGTCCGATGGGCAACACCGCCACGAGGAAGACGACGCGCAGGAGCACCGCGAGGAGGCAACGTCCCACGGCGCTTTGGACGCGGGAGAAAAGGCGATGCCAGCCGGCGAACACTCCTGGCAAAAGCATGCCGACTCCGACCGCCACCGGCATCGCAGCCAGGCACCATCGGGGATCGAGCGGCAGCCAGCCCTTGCGCGCGGCGATCCATGCCAGGGCGATAGGTGGAATCAAAGACGCGCCGATCTGGAACCGTTCCGGGAAGCTCCGGCCGCGTTGAGGGGAGGGGACTGGGCTCATGGTCAATCCGGTAAGGCGTCGAAGGTGCCCGGTAAGGACTCGTGCGGTTGGCGGGACCGTTCGAGATAGAAACTGCCGATGGCCAGGGCGTCCATTTGGGAATTGATGAAACACCGATAGGCGTCGTCGGGCGAACACACAATCGGTTCACCGCGCACGTTGAACGAGGTGTTGATCAACAGCGGACAGCCGGTCAAGGCGTGAAACCGCCCCAGCAAGGCGTGGAATTGCGGGTTCTCGCGGGCGGTGACGGTCTGCACCCGGGCGGAGTCGTCCACGTGGGTGACCGCCGGAATCCGGGAACGGAGTTGCTTCAATCGATCCAGGCCCTGCACGCCAGGGTCCACCGGCAGGCGTTGCGACGGGTGGACCTGGGCGACGAGCAACATGTAGGGCGACGCGGTCTGGAGATCGAAGTACTCAGCGGCGTGCTCGGCGAGAATCGCGGGGGCAAACGGACGGAAGGATTCGCGGAACTTCACCTTCAGATTCATGACCGATTGCATTTTCGGCGACCGGGCATCCCCGAGGATGGATCGGTGTCCCAGTGCCCGCGGGCCGAACTCCATGCGTCCCTGCACCCAACCGACGACGTGTTCGGTTGCGAGCGCATCGGCGGTTCGATCGAGCAATGCCGTCGGGGTGAGTTTTTCAAAAACGGCGCCGTGCCCGCGCAGGACCGATTCAATTTCGGCATCGGTAAATTCCGGCCCAAGAAAACTGCCTTGCATGGAGTCAGGGGCAACGACGCGGCGTTCGGCGCCGAATCCGCCCCGGTCCGCAGTGGCGTGCCACGAAGCCAGCGCTGCCCCGAGCGCGCCGCCGGCGTCACCGGCCGCAGGTTGAACCCAGATCTGTTCAAACGGGCCTTCGCGC
>JAYTHD010000382.1:0-4037 GCA_043732975.1 Verrucomicrobiota bacterium | reverse complement strand
AGCCCGTCCAGGTGACCTGGACAGGGGCCGGCGCCAGGAATGGCGTGGCCGGTTCTCCGGCTGGGACGAACAGTTGGACATTGGGCAAAACGTCGATGTCCGTGGTGGCCCCGCTCTGGAATGTCGCCACCAAGCCGCCCGGTTTGTCTTCCGCTCCGGCGAGGTTTTGGTTGCTCAAGATCAGCAGTGCCGCACAGACGACCTTCGGGAACCGCTGCCTGGCTATTTCGATGCTTCGCACGACAATATCCCCCCTGACGACGGATGCTCTTAATGTGTTCAAAGGCTCCATACCGGCGAGCAATGCCCTGGCTATTTGGAAAGGAAGCCCTTTCTCCCGGATTTGTCCGGCGCGGGAAAGGGATAGGTATCCGGTACGACCCGCACGTCGGTCGTCAATTTCAGGGGGACCAGCGCACCCACATCGTAGGTGCATTCCACCATGTAGGCGGTATAGCCCGTGGCCGGTGCGTCGACGGTGGTGGTGACTTCACCATTGGCGTCGGGCGCCAAGTCCGTGCTTTTCCATTTGGCGCCGAGGCTCTCGAGCCGGAAATCGCGCGCCTTGGGATTCGTGGCCTGCCAGAGCTTCACTTTACGCGGCTTATCCGTCAGGTGCAGGGCAACAGCGCCCGTCGCCGGGTGGGTCCAGGAAAATTGCGGAAGCGGTGTATGGTTCAGCGTCACGTGATGCCAGGCGGTCAGGGTTTCATAGGCGTCGCTGCCTTTCAGCGAATGATCGGCATTGGGAACGTACCGCAGGAATTTGGGACCCAGAAGTTCCGAGAAATAGAACTGCGAGGAATCCGGCAGAAAGAACTGATCCCCACAGGCGTTGATCACCAACTTGGGCAGGATGAGCCGGTCGCGGTACTCAAACGGATCTTCGATCTTCCGCAGGGCGGCATACTCCGGTGTTCCCGGCCAATCCATGACGCCTTCCTGCACATAGTTTCCGACGGCCGGAGCCCAGAAGCCGTAGGCCCGCCAATGGTGCTTAAAGGACGGCTCGAGATTCAGGAGGTCAATCACAATGGGCGCGATGGCCACGACCCGTCGGTCGACTTCGGCCGTGGCCCAGGTGGTCCAACCGCGTTTGGAACCGCCCGCCACGACGAAAGTGTCCACCTTCTGCCCGCCCCCTGCGGAGGACGCGCAGAAGGCCGTGACCGCGTCCATCGCCCGCACTGCGGACTTCGTCATCGGCAGCCGCGTGATCCAGCGTTCGTCGCCCGTTTTCAGATAGGTTGCCCAGCCCAAGGCCAGGATCTCGTCCTCCGTGCGTTCCTTGCCGTCGCCGTTGAAGACCAGCGGTTCATTCGGCACCTGCTTGAGTTCGGCGATGACTGATTGGGTCGCCACGGCAATCATGGCGAGTTCGGTGCCGGGCTTCGGCGGCTTGAGGTCGCGGATATTCCCGCCCGAGATCATCAGAAAACCCGTCGAGTGGGTGACCTCGGGCGGACGATAGACATTCAACCAGTGGCGCCAGACCGTCCGATTCACCTCGTTGGTCGTCAGCCAGGATTGGGATGTGAGATCAATGGCGGTGAAAATAACGCCGCCCGCGAGGGTGGCATTCGTGACGGCATTCCAGTGGAAAGCCGCGTCTGGCGTCGCGACATACCGGTCGAGGGCCGTGATGCGATCTCGCGGAATGGGCCGGTGGGTGGGACTCAACGTGACCATCGCCTTGGGGTCCATGATCGCCGTTGCCTGAACACCGGCGGATTGGGTGTCCTTGGCGAGGAGTAGACGGCAACCCGATGGAAGAATAGTCGCCAAGAATATCTGTGGCCACGGCAACGAACGATGAGAATTCATGATTTGCGGGCAAAGGAAGCCGAGAATCCCGCCGGTTGCGAAATTAATATTTACCTTCTGCCGCGAAGGTTGGAGGTTGGCCCATGAGCACCGCGCCGCTGGTCGGCATTATCATGGGCAGTCAGTCGGACTGGGAAACGATGCAACACGCGGCGAGCCAGCTCACCGACCTGGGTGTGCCCTTTGAGACATCCGTGGTCAGCGCGCATCGGACCCCGGACCTGTTGTTTGAGTATGCCGCCACGGCGGCCGGGCGCGGGTTGCTGGTGATAATTGCCGGTGCCGGTGGTGCGGCACATCTGCCGGGGATGTGTGCCAGCAAGACGGCGCTGCCGGTTTTGGGCGTGCCGATCCAGTCCAAGGCGCTCAATGGCCTGGATTCCCTGCTGAGCATTGTGCAGATGCCGGCCGGCATTCCCGTGGGAACTCTGGCGATTGGTAAAGCGGGGGCGATCAATGCCGCCTTGCTGGCGACTTCGATTCTCGGGACGCAGTTTGTGGAGTATCGCCAGGCCTACGAGCGTTTCCGCGAGCTGCAAACGGCGGCCGTGCTGGCGCGGCGGTCGCCGGGAGTCAGCAAGCCCTGAGCGTCGACTCGCCGCGGGGGGCTTTGGGGTCGCGCGGTGGAGCTCGCAAAAACCATGGCGGATCCCGGCGATCGCCTTACTTGGCCGGCGGCGGCGGCGCCAGCACCTGTGCGCGGAATTTTTCGAAGGTGCGCACCAACTCGTTGTACTCCTGGACACATTTGTTCGCTGCGGTGGTGCGTTCCTCGGCCAACGCCGCCAGTCGTTTCAATTCCGCCTCCGCCTCGGTCTTGATCTTCAGGGTCGCTGCCGTGGCCTTCTCGCTGAGGTGCCGCTGTTGTTCAAAAAGGTCCTTGTACTCGTCCCGATTTCGGGTGAGGCCGGCGACGGTATTGGTCGCACCGCGGTATTGGCTGCTCAGCGTTTTGATGATCAGACTGTTTGATCGGATCGTGTCTTCCAAGCCGGCAAATTGCGACGTCTTCTCGGTGACGTCGGCTTTCCAGCGCAGGGCCTCTTTCCGCGCCTCATCCCGTTCGCCCATTACGGTGGCGTTCGTGCGACTCAAGCGTTCGAGCGCCTGGCGAAGCTCCCCTTCGCGCTTGAATTGAAACGTGCAGAGTCCGCAGAGGCCCAAAGCGAGAATGAGGAAAATCAGATTGGCGACGGTTCCCCCGCAGGGCGAAGGGCCTTGGATTGGAAGCTTCATTCGATGGCGGGTGTGATTCAAACCGGCCGGTTGGCCATGAGATTGGCTGGCGAGCCATCAAAGTCAACGTACCCCCCCTTGCCCAATGGATCCCGGGCGTCATCCTGCCCTCCTACGATGCTCGCGCTTTTCGATGTCCTTTGGTTCCACGGGAAGTTCCTGGGCGTCGAGTGGGGGCTTTGGAAGGTCGTCGGCTGGCTGGGCAACGCGGTTTTCACCGCGCGGTTTTTGGTCCAGTGGCGCGCCTCGGAAAAACGCAAACAAGTGGTGGTCCCATCACTTTTTTGGTGGTTGAGCATCGTCGGATCTCTCCTCCTGCTGGCCTACGCGCTGTTCTATCGACGTGATTCGGTGATGATTGCGGCCTATGCATTCAATTGGATTCCCTACTTCCGAAATCTCCTGCTGCATCATCGGAACAAGTGCTCGCGGCAAATCTGCCCCGGGTTGGCCTGTGGAGAAGTCAGTCCCGGCGAGGCCAATTTCTGCTCCGCCTGTGGCCGGAAGCTGCATTGACTCCAGGCCCCGATATTCTGGTTCACCAGATTCCTTGATGTGATGCACGGTTTCCTTTGTGCCCCGGAAGATGTCCCGAATTTGAGGGCCGAGTTGGTGGCCTATGGCGCCGCACCGACCGTGGGTGGTCCCGGCTTGCTGGTTGCCGATTGCGACCTTTCCCGTCCGGACTTTCAGCTCGTCTTCCTCCGGCAATTGCTGCCGGAGATTCAATCGGTGGGAGCCGGATCAATTCGCCTGTGGGCCGAAAGAATTGTCGATGCGGTGCGCCAGAGCGGTGCCGGGAGTCAGCCTTGGCGCTGGCATCTCTTTCCGCACTATCAAACGGTCAATTCGTCCCACGCCGGCGAGAATCGGTGCCGGCTGATCCACGCGGCCCTGCTCGATCAATTGGGGCGGGTGGGCAGGGCGTGGCGGAGGAACCTCCAGGCACCGACAACCGCCCCTTTTTTGTCGACGGA
>JAYTHD010000381.1:0-2231 GCA_043732975.1 Verrucomicrobiota bacterium | reverse complement strand
GTTCCGCCGTGCCTTCCACCGGGCGACCGGAACTGACCAGGGCGATCCCCCGATTTACCCGGGCTTGCAGATGGTTCGGGGTCGCTTGCAGGACACGGTCGAAGGCCTGGATCGCGGCCTCCAATTTGCCGGCGGCACCGAGCACCAAGCCCAAGCCGATCGACGCCTCGACAAAATCAGGCCGGAAACTCAAGGCCTTTTCATAGGCTGCCTGCGCGGCGGGTCGGTCTCCCGCGGCCGACAGGGATTCGCCCAATTGATACCAGCCGACGACATGCCCCGGAGCGAGTCCCACCACCTGACGCCATTCCGCACTGGCGTCGGTCCAGCGGCGTCCGGTCTGCAGCAGTCGCGCCAGCTGCTCCCGCAGGTGCCAGTCAGCCGGATGTTGCTCCACGGTGCCGCGCAGTCGTTGCACCACGTTGCTGAAACCGGCGAGGCGTGCGCCCACGTTGGCTTCGGCGATGCGGTCGTCGAGGAAGCGGCTCCGCAGTTCCCGGTTGCTCTGATGGGAAAAGGGTGGCCGCTCGCAAAGTGCCCGGATCTGGCCCCACAGCCGGGATTCCGCAAACGGGCTCCAGCCGAGGCGCTCGAGGCAGGGCTTCATCGCCAGCCAGTTGGTCGAACGGGCGCCCGCGGCGGGCGTCTCCAACCAACCAGCGATTTGTTCGGCAAACATTCGCGCCAGCCGATAGTTGCCCTCCGGACGCAAATGCACGTGCTCGAAAAACAAATCAGCACCCGGCGGACGCTCCGGATCGTTGCCGCGAAGGTCCTGACTGGCATCCATCAATCGCACCGAATCGGCCGGCGCCGCCCTGGCTACGTCGCGAATGACCTGGAGAATTCCGGAATCCGCGCGGAATCGCAAAGAATCAAGATCCCGGGCGGTCTCCAGTTCCGTCCGTCCGGCGGCGATTTCCGAGGCGTTCAACCGGGCCAGGCCAAGTCGGTATCGCGTCTCTGCGTCGTCGGGCCACAATGCCGCGGCGTTGGTCCAGGCGGCCACCGCTTCAGCTAGCGCTCCTTGTTCATCCTGGCTGCGGGCCGCGGTGGCCGCGAGGGACCACTTCGCGAATTCAAGTCGATTCGTCTCCGACGCGCTCAACGTCGAGAAAGGGGGGCAATCCACCAGATTCACCGCCATCGTGCTGAGCAACACCCTGGCCCCGGAACCGGTGCCGAGGCGGACGATGTCGCTCAAATTGACCCGGAAGTTTTCCCGCATGGGCGAAAGTCGGGGATCGGACGCGGCCACTTGCCGGTTGAGAAAGAGTTCGAGTCCCGTCCAACGCTGGGTCATGGACAAGCCGTCGCCGGCCACCGCCGGTCGGTCGGTCAGCCACTGTCCCACGGCGGTCTGGCGGAGGCGGAGTCCGAGTCGCGTCGTGAGCAGGCTGGGAGTGGTGCCCGCGCTGGTGGAGCCGGGTCCGAAGGGGCCGATCACTTCGTTATTGCCCGCATAGATCAACCAGAAGTCCGCGCCCAGACGACGCGAATCGCGCGCCGCCTCCCGGATGGCGTGCGAATTGAGCGCGGTGATGGCGGTGTTGATCACCTCGACCTTGCGTCCGGGGAAGCGGCCTTCCAGCAGGGCTGCGAGGCAGCGGGACATCCCAAAGGCCGGTTCCGGGTCGCCCAGGGCGGCGGATTCGCCGAAGACGACGATGCGCAGTGTACCGGGCGCGGGATGTTCCTGAACCCGGCCTGAGCGCGCCATCCGGGCGAGGGTGCGGCCGACGAAACGATCCGCAAAATGGGGGTTGGGCGTGAGTTCGCCCGGGACCTCCGTGGGGATCCAAAAAGACGTGGGTGTATAGAGTCCGCGGAAACGCAGCCCGAGTTCAACCGCTCCGAGCAGGAGAAACGGGAGCAGTACCGCGGCCAGCCGAAACCAACGACGTCGCCCAGCGCCAGACGTGGCGCCGGGTGAAGGACTTTGAGGAACCGCACGGGACACCACGTAGAGTTAGAGTGGAGTGAATCGTCGTTGCAAGGTTGAACTGGTTGGAATTCGACCGGCATTCGCCGAAGGACGCCTCTCCGGTGGGTCGCGGAAAGTCGGTTGAGGTCACTTGGCAGAGCGCGGGTCTATGACCCGCGGCGACTCACAGAGTCGCGGTCACGGTGGAGCGAGTCTCTGACGAGCTAAGCGATGACGAAGTCAGTCCCCAACGCGGCTGGCTCGAGAGACTCTCGCCCCACCAATTTTGTGGCCGTAGGCCAGTGAT
>JAYTHD010000380.1:0-13969 GCA_043732975.1 Verrucomicrobiota bacterium | reverse complement strand
CGCATCGGTGAGGAAACCAGTGAAGAACTCGAATACGTGCCGGCCCGCTTGGTGGTTCGCCAGACGGTGCGTCCCAAGTATGCCTGCCGTTGCGGCTGCGGCGGCGTCACCATCGCTGACTTGCCACCGCGCCTGTTGCCACAAAGCAAATTGGGGTACCTCACCGACGTTCTTCAGCGAGTACCGGCGATGAACATCACGCAGATCGGGGAACTCCTCCCGGCCCGATGGAAACCCAATCCCGCCAGCGTGGGATGATTGGGAGACACCGCGTCCGCACCGGATCAAGTGGCGGATTCCATGCCCAATCCGCGAATGCGGTTTGCTTACCGCTTACGCTTGTCGGGCAGCGTGCCGATCCAAAGTGGTGCCTTCGCCGACTGCGTCACGCGCGCTCCAAGACGCTGGTGCGCATTCGACGGCGCCTCAGGATGCAGCGCGGTAAATGAGCCCGACACTCTGCACACTGTCTGGTTTAGATCTCATTTTGTTGCCGTTGTTTTCCCTTTACGCGCTAAGCCGGCTGCAAGCCAGGCGCTCCGGCAGCGACCGCCACGTCGGCGACGACGTGCGGCGCTGGGCCCCTTTTAGGGAAAAGTGAGTTCTTGGCCACTTCAACCGGCCAAAGGTTGACCGGCTCGCGGAGGTGTCGTAATTGCTCTGCCGTAAATCTTCCTGCGCCTCATTCCCCGTCCACAGATCAGCCGCGGTTTACCCGCGCCATCGGGCTGCGGTCGGCGGTGGCCATCAACATGACGCAGATGTGCGGCGTGGGGCCGTTCGTTACCATTCCCTTGATGGTTGGCGCCATGGGTGGGCCACAGGCGATTTTTGCCTGGATTCTGGGCGCACTGCTGGCGCTCGCGGACGGCCTCGTCTGGGCCGAGTTGGGCGCGGCCATGCCCGGCGCGGGGGGCAGTTACATTTATCTGCGGGAGGCCTTTCAATATCGCACCGGCCGCCTCATGCCGTTTCTTTTCGTCTGGACGATCATCGTGGCCCTGCCGCTCGTCATGTCCACGGGTGTCATCGGAATCGTGCAGTACCTGGGATATTTGTTTCCCAGCCTGACGGAGGTCTCGCCGCCGAGCGGTTCCTGGATCCGGGATCAATTGACGCCGGCGCATCTCAAGGTCTCCGGTCTCTCCTGCGCCACGGTGGCGTTGGTGGTGGCGACGCTCTACCGGAGCATCGGCGCGGTGGGCAAGCTCGCCAGCGCCGGGTTTGTGGTGATGCTGGCCACCGTGGGCGTGATGATCGCCGCCTGTGCCACCCGATTCAATCCCACGCTGGCCTTCACCTTTCCGCCGGGAGTCTTCCACTGGCAGGGCGCCTTTTGGTTGGGGTTGGGACAGGGGTTGATTTTCGCGATCTACGATTTTGCCGGTTACAACACCACCGCGTCCATTGGCGAGGAACTCATCGATCCGGGTCGCGTCATTCCGAAGTCGATCGTCTATTCGGTGCTGGGCATCATGACGATTTATCTGGTGATGAACATCGGCATCCTGGGCGTCCTACCGTGGCAGGAAATTGCCGCCTCGTCTTACATTGGATCGCAGATCATGGACCACACTTGGGGACGATTGGCCGCGCAATGTTTTACGGTGATGGTCATTGTCACCGGGTTCGCGGGCATTGTCACCGGGCTGCTCGGGGCATCACGGATTCCCTACAACGCCGCCAAGGATCGGCTCTTTTTCCGGGTTTTCGCCGACCTCCATCCGCGCTTGAACTTCCCGCATGTGGGTTTGCTGGTCATGGGCTTGTTCACCGCGATCGGCTCCTTTTTTTCGCTGGAACAAGTGATCAATGTACTGAACGCTGCGATCATACTTGTTCAAGGTCTCGCCCTTGTGGCCGCCTTGACCGTGCTGCGGCGTCGGCAGCCGCTTTTGCATCGACCCTATCGGCAGACGTGGTATCCGCTGACGAGTCTGGTCGCACTCGTGGGCTGGATTCTGGCCCTGTTTTGCTCCGGCCGGCAGATGATCCTGCTGGCCGCGGGTTGGGTCGCACTGGGGACGATCGCCTTCCTGATCTGGGCGCGCCGGGAAAAAACCTGGCCTTTTGGTCCGCTGGAAATCCGGGAACAATTCCTCGACGCCAATCCGGAACGTGGAAACCCGAGTTGAGGAGCCGCGGATGAACGCGGATTCACGCAGATTAAAAAAGGGTTAGAGACGTAAAAAAGCCACCACCGACTCAAGTTCGATGGTGGCTTTGGGAGTATACGCCGGGTCGCGGCGCGACGTTATTTCTTTTCCGGATGCTCGTGGCCGGTACCCGCCGCCTTGACTTCCGGATTGGCGGCCAGATAGGCATCCACGTCCTTGGTCACGATCAACCAGCCCCACATGACCTGATGATGGCCGGGGAAGGTGCAAACGAATTCGTATTCGCCTTCCTTGTCGATGCCCTTGACTTTCAGGGTCTCACTCTGGCCGGCGTTCAACAGGCGGGTGCCGTCGATGATCCCGTCCATTCTCGGCAGGTAGGCCCGACCGCGGCTATCGACCTGACCGGGCGGCAGCAAGGCAGCCGCGGAGCCGATGCGTTCGCGCTGGCCGGGGGCCAGGAGGACCATGTTGTGCGGCATATAGTCGCCGTTTTCGAGGGTGATCTCAAACGACTTGCCGGCTTCCACGACGATACGCGGGGTGTCATAGCGCATTTGTTCGCGGACGGTGTGGACGAAATAAACCGGCACCCGCATGGAGCGCAGTTCACGGCGCAATTCGGTTGCTTCGTCCGGCTTCAACTGGCTGGCGAGATCGCTCGCGAGTTGAATGGTCTCAATGTAATCCCGTGAGGTACGGTTGCCTTCCGGCACGGTTTTGGCCCAGGCCACCAGTGATTTGGCGGTCGTGCCGGCGGCGGCCTTCGGCCAGCTGTCGGCGGGCAGGACGCGGATTCCGGCGGCGGCAGCGGGAACCTGTTCGCCGCTGGCGATCAGGTTGCTCAAAGCCGCGAAGGTGGTGGCCGGCTCGCGGGACACGCTGACCGCGGCACGAATGGCGGCGCGGCGCAACAACCCGGCGGGATCACTGCTCACGCTGACGCTGCCGCTGGGTGAGGGGGCGGCAATGCCCGCCTTGCGGAACACCTCGCGGCGGTTGCCGTCCAGCACCGTCAGGGTGTACCCTTCCAAACGACGACCCAGATCGGCGTCGGTGCGATTCCACACCGTCACGGACTCCACCAGGCGATCGCCGCCGAGATCGACTTCCCACCAGGGATTGCTCTCGTTTTCGTTCGAGTGGGTCTGGGTGCCTTTGCCGAATTCACCGTCGGTGCGTCCGTCAATCGCGTGGCTGGCTTCCCCGCCATTTGAAGTGCTGGATTGTCTCGCCTTGCCGCGCAGGGCGATGTTTTCGCCGGCGCTCATGACCTGGACTTCCGCCAGCGTGAGGGTTCCCCGACGGGGAAGTTCAATCCGGACGAAACGGCCGGTGCTGCCCTTTTGGCCACTGACGGCCGCGCGGATGTTTTCCGGCCATGCGCCGAGGAGCGGTTGGACGCGGCTCTGTGCCTTGGCACGCAAGTCCGCATCCAGAATCCAGGGAATTCCGTCCAGCAATTCGGCCAGGGTTCCCGGTGCCGCGGATGCTTGCGGCCAGACGGTGTCGAATCCCTCGTCGGCCACCGCCAGGGCAGCCCATCCGGCACGGCGCAACGTCGGCAGAGAGCCCGCGGTTGCCAGGGCGGCGATCGACGGGCGCAGGGCCTTCAGATCTTCACCCGATTGCCACGGCAGGATTTGAGCCAGGCGACCGGCAGCGGCGGCGTCCGATCCCGCCTTGGCTTGCAGCAACTCCAACAGGACCGGCACCGGCTTGGAGTGGCGTTCCTTGGCCAGATCAATCAACGCGGCGGAGCGGTCGACATCGGAGATTCCTTCCCGAGTCAGGATGGCTTCGAGGACGCCAGCCGTGCGCGGCATCTTGGCCAATTCGGCCGGGGTCAGCCGGCCGATGAGGCGTTCCTGTCCCGCGGGGTTGTTCGCGGCCACGGGCTGGCCGGCAGCAATGGCGGCGCGCCAGACCGGTTCCAACTGGCGCAAGGTTTCGGTGAGCGTGTACTCCAGATAGTAATCCATCGGCTGGCGCAGAACGGTCAGCGCGACGTCAGCGGCTTCCCCGGTTGAGAAGAAGCTCGCTCCGCGGACGGCTTCGAGCCGGACCCGCGGATGTTCGTCACCGGCCAGAATGCGGAACCAATCCAACGCATCGGGAACACGATCCCGCCAGTAGCAGAGGACGCGTCCCGCGGCCGCGCGGGCCTGGGGCTGGGGCGAGCGGAGCAGGCGCCGAAGCAGCTCCACGTCGACGACGTTATGCCACTGATGCACCCAGAGTGCCTCCATCATGTTGTGCTCATAGTTCGGGTCGTTCTTGTCGAGCGACTTCACCCACGCCTTGACGCCGGAGATGACTTCCGCGGAATCGTGTTTATCCAGTTCGATCTTGGCCAGTTCGCGGGTTTGATTCTCCGGTTCCTTCAACAGATTGAGCAGTGCGGGGATGGGCTGACCATCGATTTTCACCGGGGTCATTAACGGGCGGCCATTGTAGGTCACGCGATAGATCCGGCCGTGGGAATGACCCCGGTTCGGATCGCGCAAGTGATGCTGCATGTGGCCGATGATGTTTTGGTGCCAGTCGGCAAAGTAGACCGCGCCGTCCGGTCCGGTGCTGATGGCGATCGGGCGAAAGTTGGGATCCGAGGAACTGACGAAATTCTCCAGGGTCTCACCCTTCAGACCCGAGCCCTCTTCGGAAACCTTCACCCGGTAGATTCCCTGGAAGGAGATCACGTTCAGGTTCAGGAAATTTCCCTGAAATTCCTCCGGAAAATGGCGGCTAGTGAGAATTCCGGTGGCCGGGCAGGGACGCGACGGGCGGTTCCAGAACTCGCGCATGCCCGCGTGCTTTGCCGGGTAATCGATCCTGCCGCTGAACGCCGGGCCGAAGTAGTTCGCGTTGCCGGTCGCATCGGTGATGATGTCGTTGCCCCAGGCGTCGAACACGCGTCCATGGGGATTCGCAAATCCGTAGGGGATGTAACGTTCGAAGCGGCCGGTACGGGGCTCAAAGCGGTAAATGGCACCATCCTCGTTGCGCACCGGTCCGATCGCGGTCTCGACTTGGGTGCGGTGAAACACACCGTCGCTCAAATACACGGCACCACCTGGATCGTGGCAGATCGCGTTCGCGGTATGGTGGGAATCGGCCGAGTCCATGCCCATCAGCACGCGCTCGCGGGTGTCCGCCTTGCCATCGCCATCCGTATCCCGGACGTACCAGAAATCCGGCGCCTGCATGATCAGGACGCCGTCCTTGTAGAACTGGAATCCCGTGGGCGCGTTCAGGTCGTCGAGGAAATGGCTGACCTTGTCCGCTTTGCCATCGCCGTCAGTGTCCTCGAAAATGAGGATGCTGTCGCCGGTCTTGCTCGTGGGCGTCCGCTCCGGATAATTCGGCCAGACGGTCACCCACAGGCGTCCCTTGGTATCCCAGGCCATCTGGAGCGGGTTGATCAATTCGGGGAACTGATCCTCGCTCGCAAAAAGGTTGACCTTCATGTTTGAGTGGACGGTCATTTTCGCCAGCCCGGCTTCGCCGCTGATGTATTCCGGCGATTTGTCGGGGTTCGGTCCGGGCTTGTTGGATTCGACCTTGAGTACCGGCGAGAGGTTGGAATCATCCACTTTGTATTCGTTGCCCTGGGCGACGGCCCAGACGCGCGGATCGCGATTCGCGGTCAGGACATCGCGCTGGGCCATTTCCTGTTGCATGACCTTGTAGTTGGAGACGTACGGATCCGGGGCCTGGCGATCACTGATGAATCCGCCCTTGTTCGGCTGGTAGGCCAACATCGACCGGCCGCCATAGACATTGTAGCCGTCGATCGTCCGGTAGCGCATGTGCCATTGCCAGTTCTTGTCATTCACGGCATCCCGCAATTCCTCCAACTGCCCGGTGGGAGCGGGACCACCGACGAGGGCTTCGAGCAGGATCGGGGCGAGCAGACGGTCACCCTCTTCGCTGAGATGAATGCCGTTGATCGTCAGGGAACGCTTTTGCGCGGCGGCCGCGGCGAAGAGTTGTTGGGACGGGGCGAAGAGATCGACGAACTGGACGCCTGCCTTCTGCGCTACATTCCGCATGGCGGCGGTGTAATCCGCCAGATTGGCGTTGTTCGCGGCGGGGTCGGGGAAGTTCGGATCCTGATGCCGTTCATTCGCGATCGGCGAGACGAGCACGATGCGCGGGGCGCCTTTGCCGGAATAGTTCTTCGCCCGGATTTCGCGGATGTACTTTTCCAAATCGGCGGAGAATCCGGGCAAACCCTCGGGTCCGTGGAAGGATTCGTTAAAACCGAAGAACGCCACGATGACGTCGGCTTTGGCCCGGTTGAGCCAATCATCCGACGAACCAAAGTTTTCGGACCGGTGCCGGATCACCACCTCGTCGCCGGCGGCGGCAAGGTTGCGAACCACCAGTTGATGCCGGGGAAAACGTGCGTGGAGCAACGTCTCGAAATAACCGGAATGCTGCATTCGGTCCGGCAACGCATTGCCAACGATGGCGATGTGATCGCCAGATTGGAGTTCCAGCCGGGTCGGCGCCTGAGCCATTGCAAGACTCGCGGCGGCCACCCAACCAAGGCAAAAACGGGAGAACATGAGGCGCGAAAGCTAGCGCCTCGGTTGTAAGTGGGAACAGTTGAATTTACCAAAGCCCAAGAAATTTCGTGAATTCCTTGGGCGATTATATGAGTCAACTCCCGTCCGTCTCCGGGTTCGTGAAGCCGGTGACCGCAGGGACGGTCGCCGCTAAGCGTTGTAGGTGCTCGACGAGACCTGGCCGCCGCGCCCCGTCCAGTTGGTGTGGAAAAATTTCCCGCGGGGCTGGTCGATGCGTTCGTAGGTGTGGGCGCCGAAGTAATCGCGTTGCGCCTGGAGCAGGTTCGCAGGCAGAACCGCGGTGCGGTAGCTGTCGTAGAAGGAAAGCGCGGTGCTGAACGCCGGAACCGCAATGCCATGCAGCGCGGCTTGGGCGACGACGTTGCGCCAGCCGGTCTGGCATTTGGCGATCTCTCCCTGGAAAAAGCCGTCGAGCAGGAGATTGGTGAGCGTGGGATTCTTGTCGAACGCCTCCTTGATCTTGCCCAGGAACCGCGACCGGATGATGCAGCCGCCGCGCCACATCAGGGCGATGCCTCCGTAGTTGAGGTCCCAGCTGTATTCCTTGGCGGCCGCCCGCATCAGCATATAGCCCTGCGCGTAGCTCACCATCTTCGAGGCGTAGAGGGCGTGCATGACGTCCCGAATGAAGGCCGGCCGATCAGCGACGCTGATTTTCGGGGATGGACCGGCCAGCACTTGGGAGGCCGCCACTCGTTCATCCTTCATGGCGCTGACGCACCGGGCGAACACCGCCTCTGCGATCAGGGTGACCGGCTGCGCGAGGTTCGCGGAGTCAATCACCGTCCATTTGCCGGTGCCTTTCTGCCCGGCCGTGTCGAGGATCTTATCCACGAGGGGCTTTCCATCGGTGTCGGCAAAACCGAGGATGTCGCGGGTGATTTCTATGAGGAAGCTGTCGAGTTCGCCGCGATTCCATTCCGCAAACACGTCGTGCATCTCCGGGGCGCTCAAACCCAGGCCGCTGCGCAGGATGGCGTAGGCCTCGCAAATCAACTGCATGTCGCCGTACTCGATGCCGTTGTGCACCATTTTGACGTAGTGTCCCGAGCCCCCGTTGCCGACCCAATCGCAGCACGGTTCGCCGCCCTCGGCCTTGGCCGCGATCGACTGGAAGATGCCCTTTAGATGGGGCCACGCTGCGGGGTTGCCCCCGGGCATGATGGACGGACCGCGGCGCGCGCCCTCTTCGCCACCGGAAACGCCGGAGCCCACGAAAAGCAGGCCCTTTTCCGCGCAAGACTTCACCCGCCGCTCGGTGTCGCCGTAGAGCGAGTTGCCGCCGTCGATGATGATGTCCCCCGATTCCAGGACGGGGACCAACTGCTCGATGAAATCATCCACGGCCTGGCCCGCCTTGACGAGCATCATGACGCGCCGGGGTTTCTTGAGCAGGCCGACCATCTCGGCGATGGAGTGCGCGCCGAGGACTCGGGTGCCCTCCGCCTCGTTGGCCAGGAATTCGTCCACTTTGGCGGTGGTGCGGTTGTAGGCCACAACCACATGGCCGTGGTCGTTCATGTTGAGGATCAGGTTCTGGCCCATGACGGCCAATCCAATGAGGGCGATGTCGCCGGTCGGTGTGCTCATAAATTCTACGTTCTATCCGATTCAGCCCGTGCCGGGTGGCGGAGCTGGGAAACAAAGTACCGGCTCCCGGCGGGGCGGCTAGGTAAAATCAGAACGGAATATGCCCCTCCTGCTTGCGTCGGTCCCGGGTCCTTCGGTAGTTTTCCGTCGTCGTATGAAATATTTCCTGCTGCTGACCTTCGCCCTCGTGGCGGCATTGACCTTCTCGGGGACCGCGATGGCGGCCAAAAAGAAAACGGCTGGCAAGCTCCGCCACGTCGTCTCGTTCAAATTCAAGGACGGAACCAAGCCCGAGGAAATCCGCAAAATCGTGGACGCCTTCGCGGCGTTGAAAACCAAAATTCCCCAGGTCGACAAATTCGAGTGGGGCCAGAATGTCAGCCCGGAGAAGCATGATCGCGGCCACACCCACGTCTTCATCCTGACCTTCCGCTCGGAGAAGGATCGGGACGGGTATATCGCCCACCCGGATCACAAGGCCTTTGGTGCGTTATTGGGACCGATCCTGGCGGAGGCTTTCGTGGTGGATTTCTGGGTGCACGACTGAGCGGTCCCTGGGAGGAGGGCGGGACGTCCTGACGAATGGGCGTTCTCCCGGTCTCTTCTGCGTGACGGCCACCGTCCATTCCCTACACTCACCGCCCGTGAACGGCATTCCGCCATCGAGTCCGCCGAGTATTCAACGGCAGTTGGCCTTGCTCACCTTGTTGGGGGATGATGATCTGGCGGTGGCGGGTCAGATCCGTGCCCAATTGATTGCGGGCGGTCCGGCGACACTGGATTGGCTGGAGAATCACCGGTTCCACGACGAGCCGGTGGTTCGCCGCCGGTTGCACGAGATTTTCGATCATTTTGCCGCCGCCCAGGCCGATGCCGAGTTTCTCACCTTCACGCTGGCGCACGGGGAGAACTTCGATCTGGAGTATGCGATCTGGCTGTTTGTCCGGACCAAATATCCCAACGCGCCGATCGAAGCCTACCGGGCCCAACTGGACGAGTGGGCGGGAGAAATCCGGCCGGGCTTGTTCGGGGCCGGTTCGGTGGAGGCGCGGCTCAAGTGCGTGAACCAATACCTGTACGGCACGTTGGGATTCAAGGGCAACACCGGTGCGTACTATGACCCGCAAAACAGTTACCTGAACCGGGTCATGGATCGGCGTCGCGGCATTCCCATTTCCCTTTGCCTGCTTTATCTGTTTTTGACCCGGCGCCTCAACCTGCCGGTGACCGGAATCGGCATGCCGGGGCACTTCCTGTGCCGTTATCAGACCCCGCGGGAAGAGTTTTATGTCGATGCCTTCCATGAGGGACGGTTGCTCACCAAGATGGATTGTTTGAAAAAGCTCCGGGATTTCGGTTCGGATTTTGACGAGACGGCGCTGTCCCCCATCAGCACCCGCCGCATCCTGCAGCGGGTCGTCGCCAATTTGCATCTACTGCACAAGGAGGCGCGGGATCGCGCCGAGACGGACCGATTTCAGCGGTACATGATCGCCTTGGCGCGGTGACGCCCGAAACACGGATCACCCGACCGCGGGGCCTTCGGCGAGGTCGATGAAGTTCTTCAGCAGGCGGAGGCCGTTGCCCTGGCTTTTTTCGGGATGGAATTGCGTGGCGAAAACGTTATCCCGCCAGACGCTCGAGGCAAAGGATTGGCCGTAGGTGGTGGTGGTGGCGATGACCCGGGGATCGGCCGGGCGCGGGTAAAAGCTGTGGACAAAATAGAACCAACTGCCGTTCGGCAACCCACGGAACAACGGGCAGTCGGGCTGTTCCCGGTGGATCTGGTTCCAGCCGATTTGCGGGATCTTCATCCGGGGTTCGGCCGGGGTGGGTTGAAACCGCACCACGGGTCCGGCGAAGACACCGAGTCCGCGGGCACACGAATTAAATTCCTCACTCCGCTCAAACAACGCCTGGTAGCCCACGCAGATGCCCAGAAACGGGCGGCCTTGCGCGATCCAGTCCTTCACCGCGGCATCCAGTTCCTGCCGCTGCAGCGCGTGGACGCAGTCGTCGAAGGCACCCACCCCGGGCAGCACAATGCCGCGCGCCGCCTTCATCGCCGCCGGCGTCCGTGTCCGCACGACCTCCGCGCCGGAATGACGCAGCGCCTTCTCCACGGAGCGGATGTTGCCGGAGTCGTAGTCGAGCAAGGCTATCACTGGGGCGACGCTGGCAGTTGCCCGGCGCTGGAACAAGAGGGTGATGAGAACGCCGGCGCCCAGGCTGCCCGCTCCCTTGGGGCCGGGCCGGGTCTGGCATGGCAAAAGCCCACCGCGAAAAACAAAGCGGACCGGGCGACGCCACACGGTTGAACGTCGACCCGGTCCGCCAGAAATCACTCCCACTCAGGAGTGAAAAAATGGGTACCCAAGGCATTAATGGCCGCAAGACTTGTGATGGAACTTCCTTATAGGTGGGGTGTTTCGGTGCCGCACGCAAGCGTTTCTATGAGCCTCGAAAATCTGGCGGAGAGAGGGGGATTCGAACCCCCGTTACGGCTTTTGACCGTAAACCGGTTTAGCAAACCAGCGCCTTCAGCCACTCGGCCATCTCTCCTCCCACCGCTGCGGCAAGAGAACACCGGGCCCGGCACTTGGTCAAGGGAACGTTCAATCATTCGCCGGCGAATTGGTTGAGAGTGATCCGGCGGTCCGATCAGCGACCCGCGCGGTTTTGCGGGTCCCAGTATTCCGAGTTGACGAGACCCTTGGCCACGCCGCTGCCGGGGTCGACCGGCGGATTGATTTGCGCGTCCTGTTTCGCCTCGGCATGGCCGTCGACGAAGACGACGTTGCCGGTCTTGCGATGGCGAATGGGATCGATGCCTTCAAAGGCCTGGGAGGAGCTGGCCTTTTTGTCCATGCAGGACGTGGGCCACCAGAGACTGCTACTCCAATAACCGTCCGCCTTGGGCATCGCGTCCCCGACGCAGACCGTGCGGGACGGAGCCACGACCGAGGTGCGCCGCAGCCAGGGGGAGGTTGTGAAGTTGATGCCGCCCACGCTGACTGCCTGGGGGCCGTAGGGATAGACACCGAGGAAAAAGGCGTTCATGCCATAGCCCACCTTGTGACAGTCGAACTTCCAATCCCACGCCACGCCGTTGTCGAGGCGTTTCCCTTTGATGCTGGGGCAACGGAAGAGATTGGTCTGGGCGGTCTTGTAGCCCTGGATCGTCGTGCCCCACCAGTTGGTGAGAGAGGCGGTGGCATCGTCCGTCGCGAGATTCGTATTGCGATGCCCGGGGAAGGTATCCCGGTTGTCATCGGAATAGAACTGCATCATCAGGTTGATCTGGCGCAGGTTATTGAGGCAGGAGATCCGACTCGCCTTTTCCTTGGCGAGGCTTAGGGCGGGCAGGAGCATGCCGGCGAGGATGGCGATGATCGCGATGACCACCAGCAACTCAATCAGGGTAAAAGCAACGCGCGGGCGGTGGGGGCTAGAATTCATCTTCATGGGTGGCAGGACCGGGGGACCAGAAATGAAACCGTGGTTTCGGCGGTTTGGCAACCTTTTAGTTGACCCATGCGAGGTGCTCCGGGACCAGTAGTTCGGGTGAAATTTCAGCCCGAACTTGGCAGCGATATGTGCAAATGCTTTGTACCAGACGAAACGTGGCGGAGAGGCGAAGCAGCGGATGCCGTCCGCACGCAGCTCCCTTCCCATGCCGGGGGGGACGTTCGGTCTTTCAGGGCGTCCGGTAGGCCCGTGGGATCGAAGGCGAACCGGGGTTCGACCGCTTTTGGGGAAGTGACGGCGCATGCATTCTGACACCCAAATACTCCGGGCGATGCGTCTGGGGGGCCCGGCGGGCGCTTCCGGCGCAACTTTGGCCAAGGAACTCGGTGTCTCCCGTGCCGCCATTTGGAACCGAATCGAGGAATTGCGCCGTCTGGGCTACGACATCGAAGCCAGTCCCCACGCGGGGTACGTGCTCCGGGGTTCCCCCGATATGTTGCTCGGAGAGGATTTGCTGTCCCGCCTGGGCCCGGTGCGGACCATCGGCCGGGACATCCGGGTCTTTGCCGTGACGACCTCCACAAATGACGTGGTTGAGAAGATGGCGCGCGACGGCGTTCCCGAGGGCATCGTTGTTTTTGCGGAAGCCCAGACCAAGGGTCGCGGACGGTTGGGCCGGATCTGGGCTTCGCCGCCCCGGGCGGGACTTTGGTGTTCGGTGCTGTTGCGTCCGCGCCTGGCCCCGCAGGCGGCCACCCAGTTGACGGTGATCACCGCGGTGGCGGTCGTGCGGGCCATCGAGAAATTCACCGGACTGAAACCGGGCATCAAGTGGCCGAATGATATCGTCTTTGGCCATCGCAAGGCCGCGGGCATCCTGCTGGAATTGGGCGCCGAACTGGATCACATCCGACATGTGGTTCTGGGCATCGGTCTGGACGTCAATGTGTCGCCCGGGGATTTGCCGCCGGAATTGCGCGGGGTGGCGACGTCGTTGCGGGAGCAGGCGGGGGGAATGATTGACCGGCCCGGCCTGGCGACGGCGTTGATTCAGGAGTTGGATGCGGTTTACACGCGTTTTCAGGCGGGCGATTTTCACGAGTTGTGCGACGAGTGGATGCGGCGCTGTGTGACGCTGGGACATCGCGTGACTCTGCATGTGGGGGATCGGGTGGTGGCGGGTCGCGCGGAGGCGCTGGACGACGAAGGGGCGTTGCTTTTGCGGACCGAGCACGGCCGACTGGAGCGGGTGGTGGGCGGTGATGTGGTCCTGGAAAAATGACGGGTGGGAAAAATGGCTGCTCCTTTGACGATTTCGACGCCGGCGCCCGTGCTGCTGATTTGTGGCGATGATGATTTCTCCGTAAAGCAGCGGGCCCGGCAGGCCTACGAACAGTGGACTGCCGAGCTGGGTGGGATGGATCATGAGATTGTGGAGGCCTTGGCAGTCAACACCGACGAAGCCCTGAAATCCATCGGCCGCTTGCGGGAGGCGCTGAATACACTGCCTTTCTTTGGCGGCGCCAAAGTCGTCTGGTGGCAGAATTGCAGTTTTCTCGGCGACGAGCGGACGGCGGGTTCGGCCGCGGTCACGGCAGAGTTGGGCGCGGTGGCGGAGGAATTGAAGGCCTTCCGTTGGGACGGTGTCCGGCTGCTGATCTCCGGCGGCAAGCCCAACCGGGTGCGGACGTTTTATAAGACGCTGGCGAAAATTGGCGGTGTGGAAATGTTCGCTGCGCTCTCGGCCGAGGATAAGGACTGGGCCGGCAAGGCCGAAAGCGAGGCCATCCGGAATTTTCGGGAGGCGGGGAAGGAGATCGCCGACGAAGCCCTGGCGGAGTTGGTCAATCGCGTGGGGCCGAACCTGCGGGCGCTGGCCTCCGAGGTGGAAAAACTGACCCTCTACGCGGGGAAACGTCCGGAAGTCACGCGGGCGGATGTGGAGTTGCTGACGACCAAGCAAAAGCAGGCGCGGGCGTTTGCCTTGGGCGAGGCACTGGGTGAACGGGACCTGCCCAAGCTGCTGCGGGTGCTCGACGAGGAGCTTTGGGAGATGCGGATTGACAAGAAGAAGTCGGAAATCGGGCTGCTTTACGGGTTGATTTCCAAGGTCCGGGCAATGCTCCTGTTGAAGGAACTCCGCCACCTCGGCGTGCTGAAGCCGGCCCGCGATTACAATACGTTCAAGGCGCAGATGGATCG
>JAYTHD010000379.1:0-7056 GCA_043732975.1 Verrucomicrobiota bacterium | reverse complement strand
CGAGCTTCGACTTCTGCGTCCAACAGCGCCGCGACAAAATGTCGATCGAGGATTCCGGCATCCGCTGGGACGAAACCCTCTCACCCTTCGTGAAGGTCGCGACGCTGCGCATTCCCAAGCAGAATCCCCTGACCACGGAGCGCCGTTCCCTGGGCGAGATGCTCTCGTTTTCCCCCGGGCACGCCTGGCCCGATCACCAGGCGATCGGCGGAGTGAACCGCGCCCGCATCGCGATTTACGCCAAGCTCTCCGAATTCCGCCACCGCCGCGACGGCCGAGCCAATCTGGCCTGAGCCGAGCCGCCCAGCGAAGCAAGGTGCCATACGAGGCTCCCGACGAGGCGGTCTTCTCAGTGCTTCCGAAGGAAGAACGGTGGCCTGACCCGCCATTGCGCCGGCGCTTTCCCACACGCCCTGAAGGTGGCGATCGGATTTCCTGGTTTCCAGAACTCCAAACAATCACCAAACGTTCCTGCACTCGGCGTCGAACCACGGCGTCACCCCGCTCTCGGAGCACCTCGATCCAGCAGCTCGCCAGCCTCGCGTGGTTGAGGTGGCCTTTGACGCCCGCTGAGATTTGAAGTTGGCCGTTGACAAACCTGCAGCTGTGAGACATTTACTGACTCACATGAAAACAGCGACGGTGCGAGAGCTTCGCAATGAGTTCCCCCGAATCGAAGCATGGGTCCATGAAGGGGAGTCCGTCAGCATTAGCAAGCGAGGCAAGGTGATTGCCACCTTGGTGCCGGCGTTGGGAAACGCCTTGCCCGGTCCACGATCCACCAAACCGGATATCATGGCCAGGCTGCGTGAAACGTGGGGCGGGCGGGTCTTTAGTTTGGAGGAAGTGACGGCCATGCGGGCCGATGAGCTGGCTGAGGATTTGGGCTAATGAAGGCTTATCCCGACACCTCTTTTCTCTGTGCTTTGTATCGCCTCCAGACCAATTCACCACAGGCCGCAGCTTATTTTGCCGCCCTGCCGGGGCCATTGGAGGTTACCACCTTGCTGCTCTACGAGTTCCGGCAAGCGGTCAGGTTTCAGATGCGACTCCACCGCCACAATCCCGCCAAGGGCTATGCTAGAGCGGCGGGAACGAAGATGCTGGCGGATTTTAAATCGGATCTAGTGAGCGGAGAAGTCATCACGGTTCCGGGGCCCTGGCCGCAGGTCCATACCGCAGCGGAAAGACTTAGTGAACTCTACACCGAGGCGAATGGCCATCGCTCCATGGACATCCTGCACGTAGCCACCGCCATCGAATTGGGCGCGAAAGAATTCCTGACTTTCGATTCCAACCAAATGAAACTTGCCGCCGCCGAAGGTCTCGTGGTGCCGTTCACGCCCTCGGCGTGATGGGGAATCAATTCTTCATCACCAAATCGGACGAGGCTCTGACGAGGAATGCATTGGTCGGGCAACGGCTGGCGCGAGGGACTCTCCCACCTTTTGCTGCCGAAGGCCGGCTGTCCAAGCCCGGACGATGACTTGGGCGCTCTTGCCCCCGCGATACCACCGACCGTCAAGGTACCCTTGGAAAAGAGACCGGCAGTGGCGCCCGCAAGGGTCAGCTGAAACGGGTTCGGGGCCGCACCGGTCAGCCAGTCGCACCAACCACCACGATCTGAACGAAGACAATTGTCAGCCGCCTGCATATTAACGCCATCCAGGGTGATGCGAGGCCGATTGCCCGTGACTGGGTTGATACTCAACGTGCCCTGCGCCTGCGTCGATGTGAGCGCCACCAAGATGAACTGGACGGCGACGAGTACCCCCATGAATAAGAATTTGGTTCCCGGCAGAAACGGGGCTTTTCGTCCATCCTGAAGAAGTGAAAATTGCCTCCACTTCCACTGATCGGTGCATTTGTTCAAAGCTTGCGGCTCGGGAGACGCGACTACAAGGGTTTGGGGCACCCGCGTCCGAACCGGAATCGAGCGGCGGCGGCCAGCAACCCGGATCAAATGGTACCCCGACCCGGAATTGAACCGGGATCAACGGTTTAGGAAACCGCTGCTCTATCCATTTGAGCTATCGAGGCGGCCGTTTTCTGACCGGGACGGTTAACCCGACCGGGCAGCGGGGACAAGGGGCTTCTGGGGCGTTGATCGCCCGATTCTTCACGCGGAGGACCGCCCCGATTCTTTTCGGGGTGTTTTGCGGCAATGGACTGGTTGTCGGAGGTCAGTTCATTGGTAGGCGCGGAGACGCGGAGGGAGAGAGACGATCCGGCCGGGGACATGCGGGACATCATGCCGAATTTGGGGCATCACCGAAGCCGGCGTCTTTGTAGCGCAGGTTTCTCAACCTGGTGCGCCGCGGACTTCCAAGTCGGCGTCGCACGACTCGTTGTGGGGGTCACCGGGTTGGGAAGCCGCGGCGCGGCCGACTCAGAGGTCGGCGTTACCGCCACGACGGTGATTGCCCACCCGGAGGACCTCAGGCGAAGGGCTTTCAAAGGACGAATTCCCGCTCGGAAAGCCCCCGCGGTTCAATAACGGCTGCATCACCAGAAAAAAGTGCCCGGGTCCCATATCATATCCCCGGATCCCCCTTGCCAAACCAGCTTCACCGGCACAAACTGAGGCCAAATGAGCGAAACCGAGAAAGCAAATCTTCCTTGCTGCGGAGCGTCGAAGCAATTTCCCAAATTTAAGAAAGCTCCCGGTCTGCGTCTTCGGAAGACATCAGGTTTCACCCTGATTGAACTGCTGGTGGTCATCGCGATCATCGCCATTCTGGCCGGGATGCTGCTGCCCGCCCTATCCAAAGCCAAGACCAAGGCCCAGGGAATCCTCTGCATGAGCAACAACAAACAACTCATGCTCGGATGGCACCTCTACAACGGGGACAATAGTGAACGATTGGTGTCCTCTCGCGAAGACACGGGTGACCCGACCCTGGCAGGGCGCCCGGTATGGGTCCGGGGCTGGCTCGACTTCGTGAACGCGGACAGCACCAACATCGCCTTCATCACCAATGGGCCTTTGTTCAAATATTGCGGCAATTCGCTGGCCGTTTACAAGTGTCCGGCCGACCGGGCAGCGACGGGGAAGATTCCCCAGGCGCCAAAATTCACGCCCCGGATTCGCAGCATTTCCATGAGTCAGGTCTTTGATAATGGATTCTGGCTGCCGAAAGGTCCCTATCGCGTCTATGCGAAGGCAACCGATATCGTCAATGCTGCCCAAACTTTCGTCTTCGTCGAAGAACATCCGGACAGCCTCAATGACGCGGCCTTTGCGGTGCAGATGATTGATCCGGAGAAAACCAGCGGCAACATCATCGATATGCCCTCGTCCCACCACAACGGCGCCTGCGGCTTCTCGTTTTCAGACGGCCACGCCGAAATCCACAAGTGGGTTGGGGGCACCATCAAGCCGCCGGTCAAGTACAACGGAACCGTGGCTCTCAACGTCCCGGCGATGGATTCTCTCGTCGACGCCAAGTGGATGTCGCAGAATTCCACGGTTAAACAGTAATCACGGCGGGGCTCCACAATTTCCGTGGAACGTCGAAAGGCAATACCCTCTACAGGAGCACGCCGAACGCCGTCCCGAGAAGCGATTCGCCGAAACCAAGGCCCGCCTTTCGCGCTCAGGGCGCGAATTGGGCGAGCACAAAGGCCAGTTGATCGGCCCGCTCTTCAATCTGCTTGCTCACCGGTTTGCCGGCACCGTGACCAGCCTTCGTCTCGATGCGGATCAACACCGGGTTCGGGCCGCGCTGCACTTCCTGCAGCCGGGCGGCGAATTTGAAGCTGTGCGCCGGCACCACCCGGTCGTCGTGATCCGCCGTGGTCACCAGCGTTGGTGGATAGTGGACGCCCGGCTTTAGATTGTGATACGGGGAGTACGTATACAGCGCCTTGAATTCATCCGCGTTTTCACTGGAGCCATAGTCGCTCTTCCACGCCCAGCCGATGGTGAATTTATGAAAGCGCAGCATGTCCATGACGCCCACCGCCGGCAGACAGGCGCCAAATAGTTCCGGGCGCTGGGTCAGACAGGCGCCGACCAGAAGACCCCCGTTGGAACCGCCCTGGATGGCCAGTCGACGCGGATTCGTATACCGGTTCTTAACCAGCCATTCCGCGGAGGCAATGAAATCGTCGAAGACATTTTGTTTGCGCAGCTTGGTGCCGGCTTGATGCCAGTCCTCGCCGTATTCGCCGCCGCCGCGCAGGTTGGGCACGGCATAAACTCCGCCGCGCTCCATCCAGACCAGGTTTCCGACCGAGAACGCCGGCGTGAGCGAAATATTAAATCCCCCATAGCCATAAAGCAGCGTCGGGGCGGTGCCGTCCAGCTTGAGACCCTTCCGGTGGCTCACAAACATCGGCAGCCGCGTCCCATCCCGGCTCGTCACCCAGACCTGACGGGTCTCGAATTCATCGGGATTGAAAGCGACCTTCGGCTCCTTCCAGAGCGTCGCCTGGCCGGTCGCGAGATCGTAGCGGTAGATCCGTCCGGGGACGGTGAAACTGGTGAAGCTATAGAACGTCTCGCGATCCTTGCGTTCACCGCCAAACCCACCGGCGCTGCCAATACCCGGCAGCGAAATCTCCGATTCCAGACTGCCATCCAGGCGGTGGCGCTTGATCTGACTGCGGGCATCCTGGAGGTACTGGACCAGAAAGCGGTCGCCGACGACGCTGAGGCCTGTGAGGGTCCCCTGCCCTTGCGGGATGATTTCCTTCCAGTTGGCCCGTCCGGGATTTCGGACATCGAGGGCGATCAGGCGGCTGCGCGGGGCGGAGAGATCGGTCTTGAACCAGAAAACCGGGCCGTCATTGTCGACAAAATCATACGAGGCATCGAAGTCCATCAGCAACTCCCTGGACGGCTGTCCGGGCGCCTGCAGGTCCTGATACACGACCCGATTTTTCGTGTCAGTGCCCTCGGTCAGCGTGATTATCAGATAGCGGCCGTCATCGGTCACCGCGCCGGTGATGCCCCATTTGGGATGATCCTTTCGTTCATAGACGAGCCGATCGTCCGACTGCGGCGAACCGATCTGGTGGAAATAGAGTTTCTGAAACTCATTCACCTTCGTGAGCCTCTCGTTTTCCGCCGGCGCATCGTAGCGACTGTAATAGAATCCGGAACCATCCTTGGCCCAGGAAAGTCCGCTGAACTTCACCCACTCGACGCGATCCTCCAGGTCCCGGCCGGTGGCGACGTCGCGGACCCGCACCTCCTGCCAGTCACTGCCACTGCGCGAGATTTGATAGGCCACGCGCCGGGCATCCTCGCTTGGAATCGGTGCGCCGGTGGACACTGTCCCGTCGGTGGACAGGGTATTCGGATCCAGCAGGAGGGTGCCGGCGGAATTAATATCCGTGGTGGAAAACCAGACGGATTGGTTTTGGAGGCCGGAATTATAGCTATAGAAATAGCGATCCCCGCGGTGATACGGCGTGGAGAAGCGCTCAAAATTGAACAGTTCCTGCAGGCGCGCCTTGATTTCCGGGCGTTGCGGAAGTTGTTCGAGGTAGCGGAAGGTGACCGCGTTCTGCGCCTCCACCCAGGCCTGTGTTTCCGCGGAATGATCATCTTCGAGCCAGCGGTAGGGATCGGCCACGCGCGTGCCAAAATAGTCGTCGACCACTTCGGATTTTGCGGTTTTAGGCGGGAGGGGAGCTGATGGCTTCACTGGGGTAGGAGCGGCGGAGACGGTGGTTCGTTCAATCGGCAGGTGGCAGCCGGCCAGCAGCACCAGACTCACCGCGACCCATCGACTCAGGGAATTCATGGGCGCAACAATGCAACCTGCGTCCGGAGCGGCAACCTCAATTCCGGGGCGCCCGGCGCGGGTGTGCGACGGGATACTTCTGATGGTCGGAAGGTTCACGCGGAGGCGCGGAGACGCGGAGAGGAAGTTTAACCACGAATCAACACGAAGGAACACGAATAGGGCGAGGCCAAAACAAGGTTCCTTCAGTCGCGGGTTCGGGTCATCGCAAAGTGGGTCCATCGATCGGATTTAGCACCGGAAATGCCCGACATCCTCCGTGTAAATTTGTGTCCATTCGTGGTTCTCACCATTTTCGCCTGCTTGGAGCCGGTTCAGCAGAAAATTTCCGTCTCACGCCAGGATGGAGCGCACCACTTTTCCACTGACGTCAGTCAGGCGAAAATCACGGCCGGCATACCGATAGGTGAGCCGCTCATGATCCAGGCCCATGAGGTGCAGGAGCGTGGCGTGGAAATCATGGATATGCACCGGGTTTTCCTGGGCGAACATGCCGAACTCATCCGAACTTCCATAGGTCATGCCGCCCCGGACGCCGCCGCCGGCCAGGAGCATGGAGAACGCGGTGTGATGATGATCGCGCCCGGCTTTTTGATCCTTCTCGTTCTGGGCGTAGGGCGTCCGTCCGAACTCGCCGCCCCACACCACCAACGTATCGTCGAGCAACCCGCGCTGTTTGAGATCGGCAATTAAAGCCGCGGTGGGACGGTCCGCGTCCGCGCAGAGCCGGCGGTGGCCGTCATCGTGATTCGAGTGGGTGTCCCACGGTTGGTTCCCGTCATTCACATAATAGACCGTCACCACCCGCACGCCGGCTTCGATGAGCCGCCGGGCCAGCAGGCAGGAACGGGCAAAGGGCGAGTCGCCGTAGGCCCGGCGCACGTGTTCGGGTTCGCGTTGAATGTCGAAGGTATCCATGGCCTCGCGCTGCATGTGGAAGGCGGTCTCCATGGCGCGGATCTGCCCTTCCAGCTCCGCATCGCCTTCGCGGGCCGCCACATGACGCTGGTTCAATGCGGCCAGCAGATCCAACTGCTCGCGCTGCTCGGATTCCGGAAGGCGCGCATTGTGAATGTTGGCGACGAGGCGGTCCACGTGCATGTCGGCCGTGACCACGCTGGTGGCCTGGTATTCCGCCGGCAGGAAGCCATTCGACCACAGTGCGGGACCCACCACGATTTTCGGCGTGGGCCGCAGCACCACGTAACCCGGCAGGTTCGCATTCTCGGTTCCCAGACCATACTGCAACCAGGATCCCAGGGAGGGTCGGACCGGTTGCATGTGCCCGGAGTGCATCATCAGC
>JAYTHD010000378.1:0-11776 GCA_043732975.1 Verrucomicrobiota bacterium | reverse complement strand
CCATCACTTCGGCCAAGCTCGCGGCCGGTGCGGTGGGCGCGGGACAAATTGCTCCAGGCGTCCTGGCGGCGCCGCTCGGAGCACCGGCTGGGACCCAGGCGGCGGCCGCGAATGTCAGCTATACCGCGACAGGCATCGCGACCACGACCTTCCTGCTGCCCGCCACGGCCAACGTGGGCGATCTCGTCCAGGTCACCGGGGCCGGTTCGGGCGGGTGGATTATTGCCCGGAACGTTGGAACGGCCCGGGAGAACGCCCGCCAATGGACCGCCATCGCGTCTGCCTCCGATGGCAGCCGGCTCGTGGCGTCGGCAGACAGCGGCCAGCTTTATACCTCGACCGATTCCGGGGCGATCTGGACGCCCCGGGACAGCACTCGGAGGTGGAAGTCGGTGGCGTCGTCCTCCGACGGCACCAAGCTGGTGGCTGCGGATTCCGGAAACAGCGCCGACGGCCTGCTCTACACGTCGATTGATTCCGGGGCCTCCTGGACGCCACGGGCCAGCCCCCTGAACTGGTTGGCCGTCGCGTCCTCCGCCGACGGAACCAAGCTCGTCGCGGCGGCCGACCAGATTTATACCTCGGCCGACTCCGGCTTGACTTGGATCCCCCAGGACAGTCCCCGTAATTGGCGCGCCGTCGCGTCCTCGGCGGATGGAACCCGATTGGTGGCCGCAGTGGCCGGCGGGCAACTCTATACGTCGACGGACTCCGGCGGGACCTGGACGCCACGCGACAGTGCCCGCAATTGGGTCGCCGTGGCATCGTCCACGGACGGAACGACACTGCTGGCGGCGGAAAGCGGTGGCCGACTCTATACCTCCGTGGATTTGGGATTGAACTGGGCACCCCGGGACGGCGCCCGCCCCTGGAGTTCCGTGACGTCGGCGGCGGATGGGACCCGGATGGTGGCCGGGGTTTTCGGCGGCCCAATCTATACCTCAACCGATTCCGGGCTCACGTGGGCCCCCAGGGACAGCGCCCGTAACTGGGCGGCGGTGGCGTCCTCGGCCGATGGCAGCCAGTTCGTGGCCGTGGAAAATGCCGGCCAGATCTACACCTGGGGATCCGAAATTGCCGGTGGCCAGGGCAGCGCGGCCCGGGTCCAGTACCTGGGCGGTGGTCAGTGGGGACCGGTCGGAGTGACACGGGTAAGCCCGGGAATCATTGGCACCGCCCAACTGGCGGACGGCGCAGTGACTCAACCCAAGCTGGCTCCCGGTGCGGTCGGATCGGCGCAATTGGCCGGTGCGGCGGTGGGCACGGCCCAACTGGCGGCCGGCGGCGTCACTCAGGGCAAGCTCGCATCCGGGGCCGTGGGGGAATCGCAATTGGCCGATAGTGCAGTAACCCAAGCCAAACTTGCTGTCTCTGCGGTGGGCGCGACGCAGTTGGCCGATGGTTCGGTGACCCAGGCCAAGCTGACGCTTGGGGCCGTGGGGGCGGCGCAGTTGGCGAGTCCGGCCGTGGGCATCGCTCAACTGGCGGACGGCGCGGTGATTCCCTCCAAGCTGGCGCCCGGAGCGGTGGGTACGTTTCAGCTGGCCGACGGCGGTGTCACCCAGGCCAAGCTGGCCGCGGCGGCCGTGGGCAATGCGCAATTGGCCAGCGACAGTGGTTCGCTGAACAAGGTTTCTGGCGGGGTGATCATCAGCTCCGCCGGCAACCTGGGCGTCGGCGCGCCGGTACCGATTGAAAAGGTGGAAGTGGTGGGGACGGTCAAGGCGACGGCCTTCAAGGGCGATGGCTCGCAATTGACCGGCATCCCCATGCTGCCCGCCACGCCGCCCGCGGGCATGGTGCTGATTCCCTCGGGCCCGTTCGTGATGGGGGATTTGATGCACGACCTCGACGTCACGGGAGCCAACCCCGTCGGCGCGACCGTCTCCGGGTTTTACATGGACGTCAACGAGGTGAGCCTGAGCCTGTGGAATTCGGTCTCCGCCTACGCGGTCACTCACGGTTACAGCTACAATCCGGGAACGGGAAAGGCCGCGAATCATCCGGTACAGAATGTGAATTGGTATGACGCCGTGAAATGGTGCAATGCGCGCTCGGAGCAGGCGGGGAAGCCGCCGGTTTATTTCACGGACGCGGGACTCACCGTGGTGTATCGCACCGGTGAAGTGCCCGTGTTTCCCCGATGGACCGCGGCGGGGTATCGGCTGCCGACGGAGGCGGAATGGGAAAAGGCGGGTCGCGGCGGCCTGGCCGGACAACGGTTTCCCTGGGGCAATGTGATCAATGAAAACCTGGCGAATTATACCGGCAACACGGCCGACGCCTATGACATCGGCCCCGATGGGTATAATCCCACCTGGGCGGTGGGTGGACTCCCCTATACGAGTCCGGGTGGATCGGTCCTGGCGAATGGCTTTGGATTGAACGACATGGCCGGAAATGTCTGGGAGTGGTGCTGGGATTGGTATGCCAGCCCCTACGCCGGGGGAGTCGATCCCCACGGGGCGTCATCGGGTCTTCTCCGGGTGCTCCGGGGTGGCAGTTGGTTTTATTTTGGGCAGCTCTGCCGCGTCGCCGACGGCTCCGGAAAATTTCCCACCGATCATTTTGATGACGTCGGTTTCCGCTCGGTGTTGATTCAGTAATCTCCTCGGATTTCTTGGCCCGAAAAGAACCCGGCCGGCATTGTCGCCCCATGATTTCTGACGATGCGGCCTGGACCGCGCTCGGGGCGGCGGTTGGGGTTGGCGATGGGCCGGCGGTTCGCCGTGTTCTGGTGGCGTCGCCCGGGCTGCGGACACGCTTGAATGAACCGATTCCCGGCGGGCCGTTTGGGGCCACCGCCTTGTTGTGGGCAGTACATCGGGGACAGCGCGAGTTGATCTCGGTGCTGCTGGATGCGGGGGCGAACATCAACGCCCGGAGCCATTGGTGGGCGGGCAGTTTTGGGGTTCTGGATCACGACGGCGATCGCTCGCTGGCCGAATGGCTGATTGCCCGCGGCGCCCGGGTGGATGCCCACGCCGCCGCGCGGCTCGGGCTACTCGACCGGTTGCGGGAGTTGCTGGCAGCAGACCCTTCGCTGGTCCACGCCCGGGGCGGTGACGGACAAACCCCGCTTCATTTTGCCCGGGACGTTGCCATCGCGGAGTGCCTGCTCGAACACGGCGCGAATCCCGACACCCGCGACATTGACCACGAATCCACGCCGGTTCAATGGATGGTCCGCGATCGGCAGGACGTAGCCCGATATTTGGTTTCCCGCGGTTGCCGGACCGATCTGCTTTTGGCCGCCGCCCTCGGTGACGTCGCGCTGGTCCGGCGGCATCTCGACGAGAATCCGGACTGCATCCGGCTCACGGTTTCGCGCCAGCATTTCCCGATGACTCATCCGCATGCGGGTGGATGCATCTATACCTGGACGCTGGGCGCCGACAAAACGGCCTCCATGGTGGCTCGCGATTTTGGCCATGCGGAGCTGGAGCGTTTTCTACTCGAACGGACGCCGGCCGATCTACGCTTCGCGGTGGCGGCCCTCCAGGGCGATCGAACTGAGTTCGAAGCCCTCCGCGCGGCCCAGCCGAAACTATTAACCCAACTGGTGGCCGAGGATCCGGCGAGGATCGCTCTCGCCGCCAAGGCCAACAACACTGCGGCGGTGACGCTGATGGCTGGTGCCGGGTGGCCGGTCGATGCCCGCGGGCAGCATGGCGGCACGCCGCTTCACTGGGCGGCCTTCCACGGCAATTTGGAAATGGTGAAGGCGCTGCTGCCGTGCCGGCCTCCCCTGGAATTGAAGGATTTTGAATTTCACGCGACGCCGCTGGGCTGGGCCATTCACGGTTCCGCGGACGGTTGGTACAGGGACACCGGCGATTACGTGGGCGTGGTTGAAGCGCTGCTGGCGGCTGGGGCCGTCCGGCCGGAGCGGGATGATGGGTCGCCCCAGGTGCGCGAACTGCTGCGGCGCCGGGGAGTTTGAACCGCGGATAACGCGGAGAGACGCGGATGAAGGGCATGCCTCGTCGGGAGCCTCGTACCACCTTAAAGCGGTGACTTCGCCGACTGCGTCACGCGCACTCCAAGACGCTGGCGCGACTTCGATATTGCCAAGGGACTGGAGAAGTAATTTCCCCTTTGCGTTCGTTGCGGCGTTGCGTGAATCCTGCTGGACACTTTCAGGCGACAGTCGCGCATCAAATTGTGGAGCCAGTTAGCGTCTTCCGTCGGTGACTGAGGGCAGTAGCTCGACAGAGTCTCGCTCCACCTTAATGCGGTGACTTCGCAGTTCCGATCAATCCCGCCAGAAGGTGGATTCCGCCGTGGCGTGGTAGCGCACGGCCATCTCCGGGGTGGCCACGGGGATTTGTCCGCGATGGAGCGATTCCACCGCCGCCAGGGTCATCCCGGACGTGAGCAATGTCCGTTCGACCGGGTACGGTGCGCGACGGTGGAGGATCATTTCCTCGATGTGGTGCACGAGCGGATTAAAAAAGTCCGCCGTCGTGGCGCCGTTGCCCGGCATCGGGAGATGCATCTGACAGGCGATCACCTCCCCGGTGTCCGCGCGAAGGCCGGCATAATTGAAGTCCTGGATGGCCAGCAGAAACAGGGTCGTGCGGAAGCCGTCGCGATGTTCGATGAAGTACGCGATGGGATTGGGGAAGGTGCTCCGCGCCCACTCGAAACTCAGGGGCGCCGTCGGGAAGCCATTTTCCACGGGCAGGGTGTGACTGCGTGACAGCGCGGAGATCAGCAGTCGTTGGGTAACCGGCCGCCCCGCCATCAGTTCCCAAACCTTCGCGCCCTTCACGGCGTGCACTGTACGGATGCCCACCTCGCCGCCTTTGCGACGTTCCGACATGCACTGGGCGGTTTCCAATCCGTGGAAGTCATAGGAATCGACCCCGCCATAGCCGGCGCAGACACTTTCCGTGAGCGGGGTTCCGCGGGGCACATCAATTGCCGGTTGACGCCACGTGACCGGCAGCGAAGAGCCGGCCAGAAAAGGGAAGTGGAGGCGCTTCGAATCGGCAACCATCTCCACGCACTTGGCCCAATCCGTGGACAAATGCTTGTCGTTGAAAATTGGTACCGAGCGACCGTTCTCCTCGAAGATCTGGACCACCTGTTTGAACCAGGCGTGCCGGGGATAAAGCCGCTGACCACGTTCGTTGTCGGGGTAATCGCCGTGTTCGCCGATGATCACGACGCCATCGACGGCCAGCTTCGATCCGCCGCGACAGAGCGCCTCCCGAATGCCGGGATACAGCGGGACATTGAATTGCTTCGCCCGTCCGCGGGCGAGGTCATTGGCCGGGAATTGATCGATGTAGAGCGAGACGAGATCCACCGATGGAGGTCGCCAGCCGCCGCGCCAGCCGTAGCCGAGCAGGAAGCGGTCGATGAAATGCTGCGCGTGGGAGTGGGTTCGATCCACCGTGCCGAGCAGGGCGATTTTCTTTCGGGCCGGACCGCCCGCTGGAAGACCGGCCGCCAGTGCGGAGCCCGCCAACGTGCCGAGGAATAATCTACGTGAGAGGGACGAGCTGTTCATGGTAATTCCTATGGGAGATTCGGCGTGTTCAAACGGGGAAAGAACTGCCGCGTGGTCGCCTTCACGGCGGCGCTGAGTTCACCGACGGTGCAGCCCCGGGCTCCAGCGACGAAGCGAGCCAGATCGGCAACGAAGGCCGGTTCACAGCGTTTTCCCCGGTGGGGTACCGGTGCCAGATACGGGGCGTCGGTCTCCAGCAGGAAGCGATCCGCCGGGACTGCCGTGAGCGAGGCGCGGACCAGATCGGCGTTTTTGAAGGTGGCAATCCCGGTGAAACTGACCAATCCGTTCAGGCTCAGGATGACCCGCATTTGTTCCGGGGAACCCACGAAACAATGGAAGACCGTGCGAACGCGATCAGCGAACGGACGCACCAAGGCCACCGCGGTCTCAAAGGCGGAACGTTCATGCACGATGCAGTTGAGCCCCAGTTCGGCGGCGACTTCCAGTTGCTGTTGAAAAACGCCGATCTGCTTCTGGATGTACGCCGCGTCGTCGGCCTCGGTCTTGCCGGCTCCCTCCCGTTTGCTGGGCAGGCGGTAGTGATCCACCCCGCATTCGCCAATCGCCACGACCTTCGGATGGGCGGCCAGGGCTTTCAATTCCGCCCGGAAATCCTCCGGCGCCGTTTCGACGTAGCCCGGGTGCCAGCCGACTGACGCATAAACGCCGGGGAACCGCTCGGCCAAGGCCACGGCGCGGGCGCTGCTCTCGAGATCGCAACCAATGCTGATGATCCGCGTGATGCCGGCGGCCTGGGCCCGTTCGATCAACGCGGGCAAATCCGCGGCGAATTCCGGGAAGTCCAGATGCGCGTGGGTGTCGACAAATGTGTCCATGCGGCCAGAGCCTAATGGGAATCGGCGGGCGGCACCAAATCGTCCAACCCCCAGATGACCGCATTGCGCAGGAGCCGGCGGAAATCGGAGTTCGCGAAATCCTGCGGATCCCCCAGCGAGGTGTAGAAAACGCGCCGGTGGTCAGCCTGATTGATCCAGGCAATGGGCTCCACCTGCGAGGTGCCGTCCTCGGTGACGCCGGTGAGCAGGGCCGTCACGGTGGCCTTAAGATCGCGGCTCCGATAGAGATGGGTCGTGGAGCGGAAGTCCGGGTGGACGCCATTCAAAATCGGATGTTGAGCGGCGGAGGGGATCCCGTGCACGACGGTGTTCTTGCCCGGTCCGGCGGGATAGTGGTCCTGGTAATCGGCCCCGAGAATTTCCGTGCCAAAATCGGGCCAGGTCGTGGGCGTGCCTTCCTTCTGGCCGCGGACTTCAAAGGCGTGACTGGCGGTACGGATGCCGATCAGGGGTTTGCCCTGGGCCAGATGGGCGCGGAAAAGGGCCATCATTTCCGCGGGCGGTTGTCGCCGGCGGGCACTGAGCAGAATGACATCCGCCGAACGCAAGGCTTCCCAGTTTTGGAAATTGCCGTCGGATTCCTTATCGGGGGCGGCCACCAATGAAATCCGGTAGCCGCGCGGGACGAGCTCGCGTTGGGCAAATTCCGGGAGCGTGCGGGAGGTTTGATATTCCTGTTCGCCGATCACCAGGGCGACGTGCTTCGGTCGATCGGCCATAAAACGGAACGGGGCGCCGCCCAGAAAATCCGCGCTGGTGACACTGGGGCACCAATATTGTTCGATGTGTTCCACGACCAGTTCCGTTCCGCGGAAATGATTCACCCACGGGCGCATCCGATGGTTGTACATGGAATCCGTGAGATCGCGCATCAGCAGGACGTTTTGGCCCTGGCGGATCATTTGCCGGATGGAGAAGGGGCGGCCCAGAACGCACATGTTGATGTGCACCCCCATGACGATGACGTTGGTGATGCCGCGCTGGCGCATGAGATAGAACGCCTCGGCGGAATCCGTGATGGCGTCGCCGGGAAGGATTTCCAGGGCGGGATGCTGGCGGGACCAGGCCTTGAAACTGGGGCAGGTCGGGCAGCCATCGCACCCGCCATCCGAATCATCGATGGGCAGGGGCGCTTCCACGCCGGGCTTGAGCGAGCACCAATTCTCCAGGGGTATCGTCGTGGCGACGTGCGGTGCGGCCTGGGCCAGGGCGCGTCCCGGGTGATTCGTGTAGAAATTCATCGTGTCGCTGGGACAGTGAATGATCAGGGCGCCGAGGCGGCGGGCGGCAATGAGCACCGCATTCATTCGCGGGGCCATTTCCCCGACCCTTTCAGTGGCGTCGGGACAATGATGCTTGTCCCACATGTCACAGACGACGACGGCGGTCCGCGACATTTCCCATGAAACGGTTCGCGGTTGGGCTTCCCACGCATTGGTGTCCGACCCCGGGTGGGTGCGGCTTCGCAGGTGCAGTTCGCGCGGGGCGGCTGCGAGGGAGAGCATCGTGAGCCACCCGACGGCGAGGAGGCGCTGGAATTGCCAATAGGTGGAGGTGTTCATAATGGGTCTAACGATCAGTTGATTGCGCCACGGCTTCCGGCACCAGAGGAAGGACAGTCACCTTCGCCTCGTCCGCGGTGATGTACCGCAGGGTTAATTCCGTGCCCGGTGAGTTGGCTTCACGGCGGACATAAGCCATGGCCAGATTGGCCTGCAATGTCGGGCAAAAATGGGCGCTGGTGACGTAGCCGACGTCGCGGCCATCCTTGAAGAGTTTGTCGCCCCGGACCGGGAGGGGGCCGGCACCGTCGGACAGGCGGAGTCGACGGAGCGCCTTGGCGACCTGACCATAGGTGCGGATCCGGGCGATGACTTCCTGCCCGATGTAGCAGCCTTTGGAATAACTGACCGCCCGGGCATCGATGCCGGCTTCGGGGGGCAGATTGGTTTCGTCCATGTCGACGCCAAAACGCGGAATGCCCGCTTCAAAACGCGCCAATTCCAAAGCCTCAAAGCCGGCCGCACCGCCGCCGAACTGCCGCGCCGCCAGCATCAGCTTGTCGAAAACCATGCCCGAGGCTGCGATCGGAATGAAACAATCGAATCCTGCAGTGCCCGTCCGGACCTGGCGCGCGATATACAGGTCCCCCAGCGTTGGATCCGCCCAATGCGCGACACCGAGGAGCTTGGTGGGCAGTGGCACGGGCAGTCCCAGTTTTTCGATGACTTCCGCCGCGCGCGGGCCCTGTACCGACAACAGGTCGTAGTGCGGCGCGACATCCACCACCTGAACGTCGTCGGCCACGATATAGTGATCGATCCGCTCGCTGATGGCGCGGGTCAGGCCGGGTTCGAAATCGAGGAGCAGTTCGGCTTCCAGGGCATAGATGTTCGTGTCGGCCTGGAATTTCCCCTTGTTCGTGACGAGGGCCGCATAGCAGCCTTCGCCGGCCTGCAATTTCTGGACATCGTTGGTCACCTGGCCGTGGAGCAGTCGGACGCGATCCGCACCGGTCAGGCAGAGGCGTCCGCGGAACGAGAGGTCCACGACCGCGGCGCGGGTCTTGAGGGCAGTGTATTCCGGGGCGGAATCGCCGTAGTGGGCCACGGCTTCCTGGCCGCTGACGGTGATGAAGCGGGCACCCAGGGCGGTGTGTAGTTCGTGCAGGGAGAGGGGAAGACTCATGAAAAAGGGGCACCCGGAGTTCGTTTTTCCGGGGAGCCGCTCAGGAACCGGAAGGGTTCCCGGGAGGCGGAAGCAAAATTTAAAACCCGCAAACCGTGGTCCCCGGCCGGCCAATCCGGGCGACGGGGACCGCGCTGACAGGGCGGGGAATTCCGCGATCAGTGCGTTTCCGGGCGATCGTATTCTCCCAGTGGACGAATCCAGATATTGCGATACCGCACGGCATCACCGTGGTCCTGCAGTCGGATGCCGCCCATGCCGGAGTACGGCGTATTGGGGAGGACATTGCGATGGCCGGTGGGGCCGGTGAATTGCTGCTTGTGGTGGAGGACGACGCCGTTGTGGAGGACGGTGACCGATGCCTGGCGGGTCAGATTGCCGGCGGTGTCCCACTTGGCGGCCTCGAAAATGATGTCGTAGGCATTGAACTCGCCCGGGGGTTTCATGGCGTTCACCAGCGGCGGCCACATGCCGTAGAGTCCGCCCGCCTGGCCGTCCGCGTAGGTCTTGTTGTTGTAGGTATCCAGCACCTGCACTTCATGCCGTCCGTGGAGGAAAATGCCCGAATTGCCGCGCCCCTGACTTTCGCCCTTCACGACGCTGGGGGCCGCCCATTCGATGTGCAGTTGGAAATCCCCGAACTGGGCCTTGGTCTCGATGTCGCCCGCGCCTTTGATCGCCTCGGCGTAACCGTTTTCCACCTTCCATTCCGCGGCGCCATTCTTGCCCTTCCAGGCGCTGAGATCCTTGCCATCGAAGAGAACGGTGGCATCCGACGGAGCGGGAGCGCCGTGACTGAAGGTCGCACCCGGGGTGATGATGGGTGGGTTCGGCCGCGTTTTGTCGTGCACCTTCCATTTCTGGCCGGGGATTTGCGGGGTGTCGTCATAACCCACGCCGGCGGCGAGGGCGGTGAGGACGCTGAGTGCGGCGAGGACGCCGAGTGCGGTACGTGTTTTCATGGCAACGACCAAGCGTGCGAATTCGCGGAGCCGACGCAAATGAAAGGTACCCCGGATGCGCTTCGCGCGGGCCCCAAAAAAGGTGGCGCGAGACTCCCGGCGAGCCAGTCGGTGACGGAGTCACTCCCGAATCCGGGTGCCCCGCGGAGACTCTCGCCCACCGGTTTTGCGGCCAAGGGCCCGCGAGCAAGGTGGAGCGAGGCTCTGACGAGCTGGCCGGTGACGGAGTTGGTCCCCAACGCGACTGCCTCGAGAGACTCTCGCCCACCGGTTGTGCGGCCAAGGGCCCGCGAGCAAGGTGGAGCGAGGCTCTGACGAGCTGGCCGGTGACGGAGTTGGTCCCCAACGCGACTGCCTCGAGAGACTCTCGGCCCACCGGTTGTGTGGCCGGAGGCCAGCGAGCAAGGTGGAGGCTCTCTCCGCGTCCGCGGCAATCGATTACCTCGATGAACCCATTCCTTTTTTCAATTTACCCGCCGCCGGATTCGGCGCTCCTTTGCGTCTGTGAAGTCGACCAAGAACTGCTTGCTGAGCCAACCCCATCTCCTGGGCTGCCTGCTTCTCACCGCAACGATGGTCACCGGTTGCCCGCACAACAAGTACCTCCTGGAATTGACCCCCGCCGGGAAGGTCCTTGATCGCCAATTGACATTCTTTCGCGAGGACGGAAAGGATACGAACGGTGCCCCCGCGTACCTCGACTTTCCGGCGCAGCAACTCCGGGACATCGCGGCGGCCTACCCGGCGGGCGGTTTGACCACCCGTGGCCGGCAACACGTTGCCCGGGCCGCCGTCGCGGGCGTCCTGCCGCAGGACGTGGGCGGCGCGGGGATCTGGACAAACTTGACGACCACTCTGGGCAGCGTCGGCTTCTATACCGAGCGTTTTCGCGGAGCCGACGACTTTCTGGCCACCACCGAAAAACGCGTCGCAGCGATGGATCAGTTGACCGATCAGTTGATCGGTTGGAGCCGGCGGGAAATGGGCGCTGAGCCTCGCTACGAGCACTTGCGAAAATTTCTCGACGGGGATCTCCGCCGCGACTTGAAGAATCTGACCCTCTACAATTGGGCGCGGGAAGTGGTCATCAACTACCAGGCCAAGGCGGACGAGGAATTCTTGGTCCGGATCGGGCAATATCTCTACGAACGCGGCTATGTGAGACTGACCCAGTTACCGGAATTGTTCGTGGCGATCCACCGTGAGGACTACGGCGGATTGCTCCGGATGGGGCAACGCCTGGCGGCGTCCAAAATGGAGGTGCCAGAATCCGCGCCCATCCCCCGATCCCTCCATTTTCTCGGCGACAGCCAAACCGCCGAGGCCTCACTGAAAGCGTTCATCACCACCACTGACATATACCAGGCGCGCCTCAAACAATGGGAGGCGGAGAGCCCGTCAACCCGGAGCACCGACAAACCGGATCCGATGGATTTGCTCGGCGATCTCCTGGCCACGGCAATTGACGGGCTGCGAAGCGGAACGGACGATCACCTCGCCGTGAAATTGTCACTGACGGCTGCACCGATTGCCACGAATGGCAGGTGGGATGCACCGAGCCACCAGGTCCGTTGGGAAGCGGATCTGGACAATGTTGATGCGCCCCGGCGCCTGCCCGTGATTTGCTATGCCAGTTGGGGCACGGTGGACGAAACCTTTCAAGTGGCGCATTTCGGCAAGGTTCTCGTCGAGGGGGAGAACCTGATTCCATACTGTCTGTGGCAGGCGAGCCTCAACCCAAAGCAAAC
>JAYTHD010000377.1:0-9177 GCA_043732975.1 Verrucomicrobiota bacterium | reverse complement strand
GTAGTCTTCGGCATGACAAGCTGTACCTCGAGATTGCGAAGTGGCCGCGGGCCGATGAAAGCGTCGGGCCGCGCGTTCACTCTGATTGAACTGCTGGTGGTGATCGCCATCATTGCAATTCTCGCCGGCATGTTATTGCCGGCGTTGAGTGGCGCCAAAGGCTCGGCCCAGCGCACGGCGTGTCTGAATGCGGAAAAGCAATTGGGAACGGCGGCGGCGCTATACGCGACCGACCACCACGGCGAATATCCCGAACGCACCACGGTGGGCCGCTGGCCCGAGAAGCTGCGTCCGTATTATCAGGCGACCAATCTGCTGCGCTGCCCGATGGATCGACGCGAAGGCAAATCGCTGCCTGAAACGGCCGATCACGCCGCCAACAACGCCGACAGCGCGCCGCGGACCTATATCATCAATGGGTTCAACGACTACTGGGTCGAGCACCTGAGCGACGTCACCGACGGCAACCTGATGAGCCGAATCAACGGCACGGTGATGCGCGACGTGAACATCAACGAAGTGAGCGACACCGTTTTGTTTGGAGAGAAGTTTTATCCCTCCGGGCATTACTATATGGACCTCTTTGAGCCGGGCGTCACCTCGACCGGGCAGGCCGGAGGAAATCAGGACACACAATTGAATCAAAGTCTGCACGGACGCGCGGCAAACACGAAGGGGGCGGGCGGATCGAACTATTCCATGGCCGACGGCAGTTCCCGCTACGTCAAATTCGGCGGCACCTTCGCCCCGGCGAACCTCTGGGCGACAACCGCGAACTGGCGGACCAACACCCTGGGCTACTGAGACTGCGATTGAATTACCCATCCCCGGCCCTCGACGAGGCCACCAACTCCAGGTGGGCGGGGCTCATGGCTTGGGAAATCCGCTGATAGCGGTGCCGATCACCATGAGTAATCTTCATGGAAACGAGGGAGGCCGTGAGATTGCCGGTCGCGGTAGCGCGTCAAAATGGCGGTGGGACGACCGGCCCGGCCCGGGCGGGAGTCCGGGTTCGACTTCTGTTAGGTGCGTGACGACAATGGGTTGAAGGCCCACCATGACGGGGGTGCCGCCGCGGTCGGCGCCATCGATGGGGGGCGATGTCTCCGACCTCGATTTTGGAGGAAAGGCCTTCGGTGTTCGCTCCCTTCGATACCGGAACGCATTTTGCCAGCCCGGAGACGCCCGCTAAATCCCCGTCGATGAGCCAAGTGCATTTTATCGGTGGAGAAAAGGGCGGCGTGGGCAAGTCCGTCATGGCCCGGGTGTTTGCCCAGTACTGCATTGACCGCCAGATCCCGCTTCAGGGATTTGATTCGGATCGTTCCCATGGATCCTTCCGGCGTTTTTACGAGGGCTTCACGGAACACGTCGCCCTGGAGGATTTTCAGAGTCTGGACCGGCTCGCCGAAGTCGCCATGCGGGGCGATGACGTGCAGGTCCTGGTGGATCTGGCCGCGCAGAGCAGCGCGTCCCTGCGGGGTTGGATGAACGATACGGGAGTGCTCGAACTCCTTCGGGAAGCGGGCGTGCCGGTGAATTGCTGGCACATCCTGGACGACGGCCGTGATTCGCTGGAGATGCTCGGACGCCTGCTGGAGAATTTCGGCACGGAGGCCCGCTATGTCGTGGTGTTGAATCATGGACGCGGCGCGCGCTTTGATGCCTTTCATACCTCGCCTCAAAAGGCCCGGGCCGTGGAGTTGGGCGCGAAGATCCTGGAATTGCCGCGCCTCCACGAGGGCTCCATGCGCCAGGTTGATCACACCAATTCCAGCTTCTGGGCGGCGATACATGCCGGCGACGACGGGCGCCAGTTGTTGGGGATCCTGGACCGTCAGCGGGTGAAGATCTGGCTGCGCAAGGTCTACGCCGCACTCGACACCCTGGGGCTGCCCACACCCCCCGCCCCGGTGACCGCCTGATCGCGCGTCCGCCGGTGACTTCTGGCTCCTGGCCGCTCGGGAACACCCGGGCGGTGGTGTGGCCGGTATGAGCCGATTTGACCTCCGACTGAGCGCGGCGAGTACTCTGGTTCCGGCCGACCAAGAAATGGGGGCTGCCCCGGCAAGCACCGCCTCGCAAGTAACCCAGGTCGTTGGCAAACCACGAGTCAACACCTTCGCGCACGGACCAATGCGGGGTTCGTGGCGAGCGAAAACAGACCCCGACGGACCTGTGTCGATCAGGTAAGTCATGACGATCAGACGCCCCTTTTTGGTGATAACGGCGCGGACATTGTCATTCGTCGGACGGTGATCGACTCGAAAGTGTGTCACCCATTTTTAAAAAGTCACACGGCTCGTCCGTAGGTCAACCAGAGCGGGTCGGATGACCCCGAGCCCAGTGTCAGGCTACCCCGTCAAACCGGTCCCCAATCCCGATCAGCTTGATCGATCCGGGTTCGCCGCGCGCTTCTCGGCCAACAAGGCCTGGAGGAACGCCGCGAGCCATTGGATGACACGACCCGCCCGCCCCGGAGTCACTGGATCGGCGCCCAGGGTTCCGCCCACGGCCCGGCCGGCATTCTCCGGCGTTCCCGGCCGGCGCTTCAATCGGTGCGCGGCCACCCGGCGGAGGTCAATCGGGGCCGACTCCGGATGCCAACCTTCGCGTCCCAACAACTCCCAGCCGTGGCCACCCCAGCCCACCAGGCGATCATCGGGGCCGATGAACCGAGTCCAGTCATCCATCACGGTGGCGACCGATTGGCCGCCGAGGAGGGATTCCACCGGCACCTCCAGGTGTCCGGACACGCTCGCGCCCAAGGGTCGACGCGGGGCGAGAAACGCCTGGAAGACCTCGCCGGTCGCGGGACGGAGCGCGGCCAGTTGCACGATTTCCGGCGCACCGGGAATTCCCAATGCCCGACCATGCGCGTTGGCCTCGCCGGCGATGACCACGAGCCGCGGCCAGAGCGCTTCGAGATCAGGCATCGCCGGTGATACCCACCACGGAACACAGGATTTAAATTGTCGGCGCGGCGGCTCGACCCGGGCAGCCTTGGCGGCCAGCTGCTGATCGACCATGGATTCAAATGCCGCCAACAGCGTCCGGAACCGCGACCCGTCGCCCTCGAAAGCGGCCATCACTTCGACGACGGCCTCCACGGTCGCAACGCAATGGGGTGCCGGTTCGCGTCGGATCCGGTAATTGCCCGGCTGCTGCGGCACGAAGCCGATGCGCGGCAATGCCCGCAATGCCGGATTCAATGCCATCATCTTCCTTGCCTGTGGCCAGGTGCCATCGATGACCAACAACGTCTCCGGAGGACGCCGCAGCGCGTGCGGAGCCACGGCCCCCTCTCCGGGAAACAGTAAGGCGGTACCCGGGCTCGCCATGATCGCAGCCACCTGCGGATGATTCGCGAACTCGATCCCTTCATATAATTCGCTCCCGGCAAGGCCGAGGTGGGCAATCCGCGCCGTTCCGATCGCCACACGCGCCTCCCGCGGATGTTGCAGAAAGACGACCCGCGTCGCCGTCGCCACCGGCCTTAACGCCGCGCACCAGCAGGCCGACAAGGGTCGCTGGCAGCGGCGGCAGAAGGGACGTGGAGACAATGGCACCATTCGAGACACAACCGTAACGCTCGCTCACCCGATCCCTCAAGCGAGCGAAACCCGCGGGAACGCGGGGCCAGATTCCGCCTGGAGGATTAGGCCAGGTTGAAGTCGGTAACCCATCCTCATACCTGGGAAAAGGCAGACCTCTCCCTATGAAACGGCTGCCATTGGAGCGCGACTCTATCGCCCTTTCACCTTTAATCCTTGCCCGGCCAGGTGCGCCGCAAGCATTCATCCGATTTCCCATCAAACTCGCGCACCGAATATTTCCGGGTAAACTCAGTAATCGAACCCGGTGGCTCATCACACCGAGTCACCGCCATGCTAGTACAAAAGTGATACGTGCTGTAATACCAACGCCCGTCCGACCCTCGGGCTATGAAAAGATGGTCCACGAATCCGTCGTGCATTCCATGTCGTGATGCATAAGTCGGTTACGGATCGCTCCTGACTGACCTCGATCACGTCGTTGGCTCGTTGCAAAAGTCCGAGCCGCGGCAAATTTAGCGCGCATAGGTGTTCGATGTTTTGCTCACGGCTGAATCCAATCGGTATGAATCGGTGTCGTATTCTCGACGATACCCCGGCCGGTCGCCACGGCTAGCAGATCTCGGGGCAAATTGAGCACCCTCTCCACGAAGGAATTGCCGCGCTCCCGAGTGTAGCCCACCTCAATCCTCCAGGGATCGGTTAGCGCGAAGGTGGCGACTTGCATGTTGGTCGCCTGCCCGGCCGCCAGCCGGATGCCAGAAAAGTTTGGTGCGTCCAAGTGCAGCGATTCGTGAATCGCCGATGAGTTGCTCCGGGAATGAATTCGCACAAAAGGGAAAATCCAGATCGCGCAATTCTGACTGTTGGTGACCCGCACCACCGCGGCATTGGTCCCGTCGCTGAGCCATCTCTGGATCGCTGCCGCCGTGTTGGTAGAAAAAGTCTGATAGGTTGCGGACATCGGTCCGATCCGACCGTTCGTCAGACCGATGATATTCGCCGTACATGGTTTCGCGGAGATGGAACGGTCCACGCTCCGCGACAAAACCCAAACGAAAACGCCGCCAACTGCAGCCACCAGAAGCACTGTTGCGGGGAGCGTTTGTATCTTCATGAGCGCGGGATTTTTCCCGGAAAACCGTGGCGTTAAAAGGCACGTCTGACCACACCTACTGCCGTAGCTTCTCCGCGGCCGCGCGGGCGACGAGTTTTGCCAGCACTTTCAGATCGACGTCGGCAAGCGTTTTGAGATAGACGCAGCCCTTCCCGCGCTTGTGCTTCCCGAGCCTGGCGAGGAGTTCCGCAGCGTCAGCCGACGCCTGGAGGCCGTAGACGCTGATGTCGCCTTTCCGCGACGAAAACCCCACCAGGCACGAATCGCCCTCGCGACCACTTTCGTATTTATAGTGATAGCTGCCAAAGCCGACGATGCTCGGCCCCCACATCTTCGGAGGGTGTTTGGCGGCCTTGCTCATGAGCTCCGTTAAAGCCTCGCAGTCCCTGCGCCGCCCGGGATCATTGATCGCAGCGAGGTAATCCTCGACACTCGCATCCGTCGGCTTCGTCTTGTTTTCAGCCATATCCGCCACTCCTCGGGTTGTTGAATCCAACGCCCGATCGTCCATCCCAGATCCAGCGGCCGGCGATGCCCATGGCCCCGGTTAACGTGTTGGAGTCTCACCAGACGGTCAACTATGCCGCCTTCACTCCGTCTTTCCTTTGCCAACGCGCGGCAACAGCGAAGAGTCCCGGGATGAGTTTAACCTCGTTTTCGTTTCCGACGCCGACCCGTTTCGGGGCGGGTGCCCTGGCGGAGCTTCCGCAGCATTTGCAGCGCCTCGGCATTCGGCGGCCGATGGTGGTGACCGATCCCGGTTTTGCCGGCACCGATGCCTTCCGCTCCCTGGTGAAGGTTCTCGGAGAAGCGGGGCGCGGACGGGATTGGCATCTCTACAGCGGTGTGCATCCGAATCCGGTGGAAGCGGATGTCCGCGAGGCGGCGACTCTCATCCGCGAGACGGGCTGTGATGGAGTCATTGGCATCGGTGGCGGAAGTCCGTTGGACGCCGGCAAGGCGGCCCGTCTGTGGGTGAAGCACCCGGAATTTCCGCTTGAGAAATTTTACGAGCAGCCGGCGGACTGGACCGGAATGTTGCCTTTCATCGCCATTCCCACCACGGCGGGCACGGGGAGCGAAGTGGGTCGGAGTTCGGTGATCACGCTGAAGGCCACCCAGCGCAAGGCGGTGCTTTTTCATCCGGAATTGCTGGCTAAACTCGTCATTCTCGATCCCGAACTCACGGTGGGATTGCCGCCCAAGCTGACCGCCGCCACCGGCGCGGATGCCCTGACGCATTGCATCGAGAGCTTCACCTGCCCGCAATTCCATCCGATGTGCGATGGGATCGCGCTCGAAGGGGTGCACCTGATCATCGACGCCCTGCCGCGGGCGGTGAAGAATGGCGCCGATATCGATGCGCGCGGCCGGATGCTGGTGGCGGCGGCGATGGGAGCCGTGGCTTTTCAGAAGGATCTGGGCGTGGTTCATTCCCTGGCGCATCCGCTTTCCACGCTCTGCGGGATGCATCATGGCCTGGCGAACGCCTTGTGTCTGATCGCGGGATTGAATTTTTGCGCGCGTCGCAAGCCCGGACTGTATCGCCGGGTGGGCATCGCCTGCGGGCTGGATCTGGCGCGGGTGAGCGATGGCGAGGCGGACTGTGCCACGATCCGTTTCATCGCCCAGTTTTTGGTGGACCTCGGTCTCAACACCAAATTGCGGGAACACGGCGTGAATCCGGAACAACTCGAGGCGCTCGTGGCCCAGGCCGTGGATGATCCATGTCATCGCACCAATGCCGTGCCTGTGATCGCAGCGGATTTCCGCGCGCTCTATCTCGAGGTCCTCTGATTCGAAAAATCCGGCCGCTTCCTTTCGCTTCCTATGCTGATTCCGTATTCCATGAATATTCCCTCCGCCCCGTTCATTGACGGCGCCTATCGTCCGGGCGCCACCGGCAAGATCCTTTCCCTGATTTATCCCGCCACCGCTGCCGCCCTCGGCAATGTGCAGGGCGTCAGCGTCGCCGAATTGGGCGCCAGCATTGAATCCGCCCATCGCGCCTGGGAAAATGGCTGGCGTGATCTGGCGCCGGGAAAACGTGCCGAAATCCTTTTCAATGTCGCCCGCGTGCTGCGCGAAAATCTGGAGCCCCTCGCCCAGTTGGAATGCGCCAACATCGGCAAACCCATCAGCGATGCGCGGGATGAAATTGGTCTCGGGGCCAAGGTATTCGAATATTACGCCGGCGCGATCGGGAAGTTTTTTGGACAGACGATTCCCGTCTCGCGGGGCGGCCTGGACATCACCCTCCGGCAATCGATGGGCGTGGTCGCGGCAATCGTGCCCTGGAATTTCCCGTTTCCCATCGCCGCGTGGAAGGCCGCACCGGCCCTGGCCGCGGGCAATGCCGTGGTACTGAAGCCGGCCTCCCTCTCGCCGCTGACCGCCCTGCGCCTGGGAGAACTCGCGCACGCTGCGGGATTGCCTGCGGGAGTTTTACAGATCGTCCCGGGGTCCGGACAGGACGTGGGTGATGCGTTGGTGACCCATCCGCTGATCCGCAAGATTTCGTTCACCGGATCGACGGAGATCGGTCGGCGGGTGATGGAACTGGCTTCGCGGGACATCAAGCGGGTCTCGCTCGAACTCGGCGGTAAATCGCCCAACGTGGTGTTTACCGATGCGGATTGGGAGCGGGCCGCGGAATCTTCGCCGATGAGCGTCTTCGCGAACACCGGGCAGGACTGCTGCGCGCGCAGCCGGATGTACGTGGAGCGCAGTGTCTATGCGGGATTCGTTGAGCGTTTCGTCGCCGCCACCCGCCGCCTGGTCGTGGGTGATCCGACCCTGGAGGCGACCCAGATCGGGCCGCTGATTTCTGCCAGTCAGCGGGCGAGCGTGGAGGAATTTCTGGCGGATGCACGGCGCCAGGGTGCGCGTGTGGCTTGCGGTGGCGAGCGGCCGGCCGGGTCCGGTTGGTTTCTCGAGCCCACGGTGCTGCTGGACGTGGGGCGGGAGGATCGCTGCTGGCGGGAGGAGATCTTTGGACCCGTGGTGGCCATCACGCCCTTTGATGACGAAGCGGAAATGCTGCGGGACGTGAATGCCTCGCCGTATGGACTGAGCGGTTCAATCTGGACGAATGATCTGCGGCGCGCCCTGCGCGTGAGTCGGGCGATTCAAAGCGGGGTCTTGAGCGTGAACTCCCATAGCAGCGTCCATGTGGAGGCCCCGTTCGGCGGCTTCAAGCAGAGCGGTATCGGCCGGGACCTGGGCATGGCGGCCCTGGATGGTTATACCGAATTGAAAAACATCTATCTGGCGGATTGCTGAAACCGTCGGAACCTCACCACTCGTCCGACCTCCATCCCGTGCCCGCCACCTGCCTCGATCTGGAAGCCCACGAGGCCCAGTACCTGGCACCCTACGCCCAGCGGAGCCGGGATTCGCTTGGCCGCGCCTTTCCCGAAGCGGCACCGACCTGGCGCACGCAGTTTCAGCGGGACCGGGACCGGGTGATCCATAGCCGGGCGTTTCGCCGGCTGGAATACAAGACGCAGGTTTTTCTCAACGGTACGGGCGATCACCTGCGTACGCGACTGACCCACACGATGGAGGTCGCCGCCATTTCGCGAAACATCGCGCGGGCGTTGCGGTTGAACGAGGATCTGGCGGAGACCATTGCCCTGGCCCACGACCTGGGACATTCCCCCTTTGGCCACAAGGGCGAACACATGCTGGATCGCCTGATGAAGGATCACGGAGGGTTCGAGCACAACCGGCAGTCGCTGCGGGTGGTCGAACAGCTCGAACAGAAATATCCCCGTTTTCCCGGACTCAACCTGACCTGGGAGGTTCGCGAAGGCCTGGCCAAGCATCAGCGCGAATTCCCGCCCCCGCCCGGCACTATCGCCACCTTTCATCAGCCGTCGTTGGAGGCGCAGATTGCGAATCTCTCGGATGAAATCGCCTATTACAGCCACGATCTGGACGACGGGTTGGAATCGGAGCTTTTGGACGAAGCCAAGCTGGCATCCGAAGTCGAGATCTGGGCCCGCGCCGCCGAGGAAGTCCGGCGGCAGTTCGGCAAGCTGCCCGCGGAGAGTCGGCGGTATTACACGATCCGGCAGATCATTGAGGGACAAGTCACGGACGTGGTCCAAACCACGGAGACATTGATTGCGGCCGCACGGGTCGGCAGTGCCGACGACGTGAGGCGGTGTCGTCGCCGGTTGGTCAATTACGCGCCCGAACGGAAGCGCTGGAATCAGGAGTTGCGTCGCTACCTGTATCGCAACCTCTACTATCACCCGGTGGTGGCGAACCCGAACAACCGTGCGATCCGGATGTTGAGCGACGTCTTCTCCTATCTGGTCACTCACCCGGGAGAAGTCGGGGCGGGCGCCCGGAAGCGGGCCAGGACGGAAGGCTGGCATCGGGCGGTCTGTGATTACGTCGCCAGCATGACGGATCGCTACCTGATTTTGGAGCATCACCGGCTTTTCGGCCTGAACGTGCAACCCTGACGCCCGTGGCGGGAGTGCGGAGAAGGCCGAG
>JAYTHD010000376.1:0-2474 GCA_043732975.1 Verrucomicrobiota bacterium | reverse complement strand
TGACCTGGACCGGGCGCGCCGGGATCGGTTTCCTGACCCGCGACGCCGAAGTAGCGGGGGGCTCCGGAGTTGGCGCCGGAAGTGAGGGTTGAGTTGGCCCCGCCCTGGCTGTCGCGCGCCTCATTGTGGCCCTGATGCAATGGGGAATTGGTGGCGCCCAGGGCCAGATAGGCGTCGATGAACCCGGGATAAATCGTCAATCCACGCAAATCCCAAACCCGGGCATCCGGCGGAATCGGCAGATCGGGTCCCACGGCAATGATCAATCCATCGCGCAGGAGCACCGTGGCGTTGCTGAAGACGGTATCCGGCTTGGGGTGGACCCGGGCGTTGATCAGCGCGTGATGTCCGGGAGGTGCGGGACGAAAGCCCGGCGCGGCCAGATCGGCTGCGGAAACCAAACCACCCGGGAGGCCGGCGAGAATTCCCAGAATCACCCGTGAAGACGGCATGACGAAGCAGGTAGGTGAGAATTGCCGGCTTGAACAGGGAAGGTCGCGGGCGCGGGCATCCCGGGGGAAAACCAAGACCGGGAGCGTTCCGGGCCCCCGGCCCTGGCCTTGGATCGGGGAAAGGTTCCTCGGGTCATCCGCGGGCGGCGGCCTGCCCCATCGTCAACAGGAACATGACGTTGCTCGGTGTCTTCTTGAGGCGGCCCAGCAACAGATCCATGGCCTCGACCGGAGGCACGCCGGTGAGGGCCCGGCGCAGCACGGTAACCCGGGGATATTCGTCCGGGTGATAGAGGAGTTCCTCTTTCCGCGTGCCGGATTTTTCGACGTTGATCGAGGGGAAGATACGGCGGTCCACCAGTGCGCGATCCAGGTGCACCTCCATGTTGCCGGTACCCTTGAATTCCTCGAAAATCACTTCATCCATGCGGCTGCCCGTGTCCACGAGCGCGGTGGCGATGATGGTCAGGGAGCCCCCTTCTTCGATGGTCCGCGCCGCGCCGAAAAAGCGCTTGGGCTTGTGCAACGCATTCGCATCGACACCGCCGGACAGGATCTTTCCGGAGTGCGGTTGCACCGTGTTATAGGCCCGGGCGAGCCGGGTGATGGAATCCAGCAGGATGACGACATCCTTCTTGTGCTCGACCATGCGGCGGGCTTTTTCGATGACCATTTCGGCCACCTGCACATGACGTTCCGGGGGTTCGTCAAACGTGGAGCTGACCACCTCGGCTCCACGGCAGGAACGCTCCATGTCGGTGACTTCCTCCGGCCGTTCGTCGATCAGGAGGATGATCAGATGGGTGTCGGGATCATTCTTCAACAGCGAGTTCGCCAGCTTTTGCATCAGGACGGTTTTGCCCGTGCGCGGGGGCGCGACGATCAGGCCACGCGTTCCCTTGCCGATGGGGCACACCAGGTCGACCACGCGCGTGGACAGCTCATCCGCGGTGGTTTCCAGAATGAACCGCCGGTTGGGGAACAACGGGGTCAGATTCTCGAAGTGCGTTTTTTCCTTGGCGAGGTCCGGATCGATGCCGGCCACGCGATCCACCTTGAGCAGGGCGTAGAATTTTTCCTTCTCCTTGGGCGGACGGATCTGGCCTTCGACGTCATCGCCGGTCTGCAGATCGAAGCGCCGGATCTGGGACGGAGAGACGTAGATGTCTTCCGGGCAGGGCAGGTAATTGAAGGCGGGAGAGCGCAGGAAACCAAAGCCTTCCGGGCAGACCTCCAGGACGCCGCGGGTGTTGACGGAGCCGCCGGCCCGCAGATTGCGCTGCACAATCTGGAAGAGAATCTCCTGCCGCTTCAGGGTGCCGTAATTGAAGACCCCGTATTCGATGGCGACCTTGGCCAATTCGCCGATCGTCATGATCTGCAACTGATGCAGGTTGATGGTCCGCGGGGTGATCTGGAATTCCGGTTGTGGCGGAATGAAATCCTGTTGGACGTCCTCGGGCGGGATTTCCATCCGCGGGCGGGGCGGCAGCGGACTGGCCTTGACGAAGAATTCCTCCTCTTCGACCGGCGCCGGGGCGGGCGGGCGCAAACGCAGCGACTCGCTCTCGGGCTCATCGGTCACCGATTCGGCCGTTTCCGTGGATTCGGGGGCTTCGGCTGGCGACGCGGGCAGGGGGCGGGCCGGCCGGCGTTCTCCGGTGTCGCGGGGTTCGCGGGGTTCGCGGGCCTCCCGGGCGGGCGGAGTGGCGACGACGGGCGGCTCGGGACGACGAACTGCGGGGAGCGGTGTGAACTCTGTGACCGGCGCCGGTGGTGGCGCGGAAACGCGGCGGGCGGGAGCGACCGCGACCGGATTTACCGCGAGCCCCAGCGGCAGGTCCGGGGTTGAAGCGGCGATGGTGGGGGTGACGATTTCGACGACCTTCTTGGGGCGTCCACGGGGCTTGGGCGCGACCGCCGGTTCAGCCGGTGCCGGCGCGACGGCTTTGACCGGCGCAACGGCAGGCGACTTGGCAGTTTTCGCGCTTTTTTTGGGCGCGGCTGCCGGGGCAGGCTTAA
>JAYTHD010000375.1:0-9113 GCA_043732975.1 Verrucomicrobiota bacterium | reverse complement strand
GGCGTCGGTGGAATTGTTGAGCGCGCCCGGGATCAGTTGGCCCGCTTCCAGCGTGGTTTCCAGTCGGGCGTCGAATTGTGCCCCGCCCAATCCGCCGGGCTGATGGCAATAGCCGCAGTTGACGCTCAGCCAGGATTTCGCCCGCCAGGTGAGGCTGACGGATTCATCGCTCGGTGCCGCCAGGACGGGCCAGGAATGAGGGTTGATTGGATCGGATCCGAAATAGCCGGCCGCTTGGAGGGCATGGATCTGGTTGAGGGATATGCCTCCATCGGGCAGGGCGATGGACCGGTTCATTTGCGCCGTATTGAAACTTAGTGAACCACCGGCCACGGAATTGTGACAGATCAAACATTCCGAGCGGCTGGGGTAATGCCAGTGCTGGGTCCGCACTGAGCTATCCGCGTCGGTGACGGAGAAGTCCTCGTCTTCGCCCGCTTCGTTCACCAACGCGGCGTCCGATTGAGCGGCATTCCATCGATAGGTGAGGCCGTAGACGCCGGCGGCATTGCGCACCAGGAAGCGGGTTTCCAACCGCCTTCGCGAAGCGGGCACACCCTTCGTTCGCTCGATTTCGAAATGTTTCATCCAGACGGTTCCGCCCGGAGTGCCCCAGGTCCCGTCGGGGCGAAAGGTGATGGTGGCATCCGCGCGCGGCAGACTGAACCAACGCTGTTTGATCGCCCCGTCGGACCAGAAGGGGAGATTGACATCGTAAGGAACGAGCCCGGTTTCCGGGACCAGTTCATTCAGGTCGCGAAACGCACCGGTGGCGGAGAGTTTCGCCGGAATGGGTGCGCCGGTGAAAGTGGAGGAATACTCCAGGCGAAAGAGTTGGCCGGATTCATGATTGGCGGCCAGCAGATCCCCGTTGCGCGGGTCGCTCCCGAACGCCGCGAGGCTTGCCGAGCCGGTCAGGCGGGTCACCGTGGGAGCGGCGCCATTGGGGGAGCGTCGCAGGGCCCAGACGTTGCCACTGACATAGTCGGCAAAAATATAAGCCCCGAACAACTGGGACAACCGGCTTCCGCGATAGACGAGCCCGCCCGTGATGGAAAAGCCGCCGGAGTTTCCCGATTGGTGCGGATAATCGAAGAGGGGTGGGACAAAGTTGAATTCCGGATTCGTCAGGAATCCAGCCGGCGCGCCGGCCAGCGGGCCGGTGATCGTGCCTTCGCGAAAAGCCCAGCCATGGTTGGCCCCGCGCCGGGTGACAGTCACAGTTTCCCGGAGGTTCTGTCCCACGTCACCCACCCAAAGCTCACCCGTCAGTTCATCGAAAGAAACCCGCCACGGATTCCGCAAGCCCACGGCCCAGAATTCCGTGTGGACCTGCGAGGGACTAACGGCCTTGCCCAGGAACTGCGTGGCGCCCACAAAGGGATTGTCCGCCGGAATGCGATAGGCCCCCGGGATCACGGCGGGGTGCGGGTTCGGCGCCAGGGAGTCCGGCCGCTGGTCGACGTCAAGCCGCAGGATCCCGGCGAAGAAGTCCTTCGTAATTTTTTGGGAATTGCCGTACTGGTCATTGCCGCCGCCTTCGTCACCCAACGTCAGGTAGAGATAGCCGTCGGGACCGAAATGCAGATCGCCGGCATTGTGGTTGACCGCATCGTCGGCCTGCTGGAGCAGGATACGTTCGGAGGCGGGGTCGGCCCGGTTCGGCGCATCGCTGCGCACACGGAATTCACTGAGGCGATCATGCCGTTGATTGGGTGCGCCGGTCGTGGAAGTGGTGGTGGTGTACCAGACGAAAAACCGCCCGTTGGCCGCATACTGGGGATGGAAGGTGAAGCCCAGCAGACCCATCTCGTTGAAATTATCGAGCCGAACCTTGGTGGTGATGTCGAGGAACACTTCGCGTGCCGGTTGGCCGAGATCCGGGACGACGGCGATGCGTCCCGGTCGTTCCAGGACAAAGAGCCGATTGGTTTCACCGTGCGGTGTGCGGAGGGCGACGGCGTTGGGGAAGGTCAGCGGGTCCAGAAATCGGCGCATCTGATAGCCAAAGCCGCCGGGCTCGGCCGGCAATTGCAGACTGGTATTGGGTGTTGGCGCGGCCGCAACCTTCCGGTCCAGGCCGCCGCAGGCGATCAGCGCCATGCCGAACCAGCGGGCGATGCCGAACCAACCTCTTCGAGACGTGATCATGCCGTCAACATTGCCGCTGCGGCGGTCTCCGCAACCGGGGGCGGCCAGATCTCCGAATCGCTTCGCCTACCCCGGGGCGCCCCCGGCGTCGGCCAAACGCGCCCGCAGGAGTTTCTTGTCGAGCTTGCCGACGCTGGTGCGGGGCAGGGTCTCTGCGAAGCACAGGACGGTGAGAATCGCCCGCCGATGAATGACCCCGCGATCAATGAATTCCCGGAGGAAGGCGGCCAGTTCCTTGACGGTAACCGTGTCGCGCGCCGCTTCATGCAGGACGATCTCCGCGTGCGGCCGCTCCTCCCACTTGGCATCTGCGCGCCCCACCACCGCCACTTCCTTCACCGCCGGATGCTGACTGAGCGCGCTTTCCAGCTCCAGCGAGGAAATCCATTCGCCGCCAATTTTGATCACATCCTTCAAACGGTCAGTGATGCGGATATAACCATCGGTGTCGATATAGGCGATATCGCCCGTGTGCAACCAACCGCCGCGCCAGAGTTGCTCGGATGCTTCCGGCCGGCGGAAATAGCCGGTTGTCAACCAGGGCGAGCGCAAGACCAGTTCCCCCAGATGCGCGGGTCCGGGTGGCAGGGAATTCCCTGCTTCATCGAGGACCGTCGCTTGGACCATCAACGTGGGGAAACCGGTCTTGATGACGGTGTTCAAACGAGCGTCCGGATCCAGGCCGGATGTTTCTGGCCGGGGCAGGGCAACCGAGACAATCGGGCACGTTTCCGACATCCCGTACGTGGCGGTGATCTGAATGCCGCGCTCGACGGCCTCGCGCGCCAGGCCGAGAGGAAGCGCGGCGCCGCCGATGAGGACTTTCCACCCACACAAATTGACCGCGGCGCTGGCCGGGTGACGGAGCAGCATTTGCAGGATGGCAGGGACACAGTGGGAAAAGGTCGCCCGATGCTGGGTCAGCAACTTCAGGATCAATTGCGGCTCAAAGCGGCCGATATATACCTGCTTCAGGCCAAGCGCCGTCGCGATATAGGGCATGCCCCAGGCGTGGACGTGAAACATCGGCGTCAACGGCAGGTAAACATCACCCTCGCGCAGGCTCGCGCTGTCCGCATGGGCCGCCAGTGTCCAGCCAATCCCCATCGAATGGAGCACGAGCTGTCGGTGACTGAAAAACACGCCTTTGGGATCGCCCGTGGTACCCGTCGTATAAAAAAGGGTCGCGATGGAGTTTTCATCAAACTCCGGAAAGGCGAACTGCGCTGGCGCCGCGGCGAGAAGCGCTTCGTATTCACCGACCAGGGGCAGGGTCGTGCCGGCCGGGGTCGCCGTGTCGGTCAAGCGCACGACCGGTATCGCCGACGTCCACTGGGGAGCAAGTCGCTCCGCCAGCGGCAGGAAGTCGTCGTGTACAAAAAGCAGTTTGTCGTCGGCGTGATCGATGGTGTAGAGGATCTGGTCCGGGGAGAGTCGCACATTGATCGTGTGCAACACCGCGCCCACCATCGGCACGGCGAAGAAGAATTCGAGATAGCGATGGCTGTCGTAGTCCATCACGCCAATCCGATCCCCGTGCCGGATGCCCAATGTTTGCAACAGATTGGCGAGCCGTTGCACCCGCTGATAAAACTCGGTGTAGGTCAATTCCCGGAGCTCCCGGTAGATGATCCTTTGCTGCGGGGCCCAGACAAGCACGCGATCGAGCAATCGCTTGATCAGGAGCGTCGAAGGCTGGCCGATTTTTGGAAAATCCTGCATGGACGGGTTTCGCTGGTTCAAGGGGAAAGGGTCGCGCACGCGCCGGTTGCACTGCAGATGCCGCCGGATTCACGGTGCATTCTCAATCGCCGCAACGGCCGCTCGGAAGGCCGCGTCGTCCATCGACAGGAGATTTTGCTCCTCGGGGAATTGTCCCCGCGTTACGTCCGCGGCAAATTCGCGAAAGGCCGCCACGCGCTCCTGTTGCAGGCGTTGATACTCCTTCAGGAAATTACGATAGGCCTTGGCATGGCGGGGAAGTCGCTCGTCGTAGTCGCCCAGGATGTCGTCCGAAAAAAGAAACTGCGTGTCGCAGCCGCGGCCGGACCCGAGGGACATCAACAGCAGGGAGGTCTTTTGGCAAAGGTAGGCAGCGAGGCGTTCGGGCACGAGTTCAATCTCGGCGGCATACGCGCCGGCGCTCTCCAGGCGCTTCAATCGGTCGTGCAAGTCGCGGGCCTCGGTGGGTGTCCTGCCGATGGCACGGAAATTGGTCCAGGTGGCGTGTCGCGGGACCATGCCCACATGGCCCACGACGGGAATGCCCTCACGGGCCATCGCCTCGATGAGAGTGGGACTCGCGGAGCAATACACCGAACTCGCTCCCAGTTCCAGCGCGCGAAAGCCAACGCGAATGGCCTCCGCCGCCGAAGCGAGACCATGCGGGGTCGAGCCGGAAAGAAAACTCGTCGGCGCCGCCTCGACGAGGAGCGACAGGCGGGCCTGGGCCGCGGGTGAATCAAAGCTGCAGCTCAGAAGATCAATGCCGGCGGCTTCGGCTGCCGCCGCTTCCTCGGGCGACTTGACGTGGATGTGCGTCAGGCAGCGTTGGCCCTTCAGTTGGCGCAAGTCATGGACGGAATATTTCTTTTTCGGTCGCAGCATGGGGAAAGAGTGTTGGCCGAAAGAGTCGGCATCAATCGAATTTGAAATTCTCTCCACATTGGTCCTGGGCTTCCGCTGCTATTCCTTACGAACCCACCGCGGCCGCGAGCAGGGTTTCCTCGGTCCAATCGCCTACAGGTTTGACGCCGACAATCCGGCCCCGGCTGTACGCGGCGATGGTGTCGCAGACCCCGAGGAGTTCCGGCAGGTAGGAGCTTACCAGGACGACCGACTGCCCGAGAAGGGCGGCGCGATCAATGCGCTGGTAGATGGCGACCTTGGCGCCGACATCAATGCCGCGCGTGGGCTCATCCAGCAGGAGAATCCGGGCGTCGTGGTACAGGAGCCGACCGAAGGCGATCTTCTGCTGATTTCCACCCGACAACTGGCCGACGGGTTGATCTTCGTTCTGCGCTTTGACCTCCAGACGATCCATCCACTCGCGGGTGGTGTTCCGCTCGACCTGGGAGCGAATGACGCCCCAGCGGGAAACCGCCTTGGGACGGGTGAGCGTCAAATTCTCGCGCAGGCTGCGGCCGAGGAATAATCCCTCCCGTTTGCGATCTTCACTAAGGAGAGCCATGCCATCCATCAACCGGCTCCGCGGTGTGCGGCGGGTTTTTTCCGTTCCGGCGATGCTGACGTGTCCGCTGTCCACCGGGTCGAGCCCAAAGAGTGCCCGCAACGTTTCCGTCCGTCCGGCGCCGACCAGCCCAAACAGCCCCAAAACCTCGCCGGTCCGGACGGTAAAATTCACGGCGTCGGGTTTCGTCACACCCGTCAGGTTGGTCAGTTCCAACAGGGTCTCGCCAAATTGTCGCGAGGACCGCGGATAAAGGTCGGTCACGTCGCGTCCGACCATGTGCCGGATCAGCTCGCCGGAGGGCATGTCCGCGAGTTCGCCGCTTACCACGGAGCAGCCGTCGCGCAGCACCGTGAAGCGGGAACAAACCTGGCGGCATTCTTCGAGGTAATGCGAGACGTACAGCAGGCTCACCCCTTCACCCCGCAAGCGCTTCAGGGCTGCAAACAGACGTTCGGTATCACTGCGGGTCAGGCTGCTGGTCGGTTCATCCAGAATGAGCAGGCTGGGCCGGGTGAGGAGTGCCCGGGCGATCTCGATCAATTGCTGTTGGGCGACCGTCAGCGCACTGGCGGGCCGATCGAGGGGCAGCTCGGTCCCCAACCGGGCGAGCGCCTGCGTGGCCATTTCCCGGCGACGGCGACGATCCAGCAGCCCGAGTCCGGTCCGTGGTTCCAGTCCGAGGGTGAGGTTTTCCTCCACCGAGAGGTGCGGCGCGAGGGTGAGTTCCTGATGGATCATGGCCACGCCCTGGCGGCGCGCCTCCAGGGGATTGCGCGGCAGATACGAGGCGCCTTCGAAGCGAATCCTCCCGGCGTCCGGTCGTTCCACCCCGGCCAGGATTTTCAGCAGGGTGCTCTTGCCGGCACCGTTCTCGCCGATCAACGCGTGGGCCTCACCGGGCTGAACCGTTAACGAGACCCCCGCCAATGCCTGCGTAGCGCCAAAGGCCTTGGTGATCCCGGTAAGCTCCAGGCGACTGGGGACATTCCCCGTGCCGGTGCGCTGAAGAGGGATCATCTCAAAGGGTCCAGGAGCGGTGGCAGCTTCGGAACTCCCTCCGATAATCTGCGTGCGATCCCAGGGCGCCGGTCATTCTCCGAGAAACTCCTTCAGCGGCGGGTTCAACAATTCCGCCACTCCGGGGGTGTTCATGTTCTCCGGACTCACCAGGGTCACCCCGGTATCGATGCGGCGATCCACCTTCTGCTTCCGCAAATGGGCCACCAGCGTCTTGACGCCCAGATACCCCATCTTGACCGGAGCCTGCACCACCAGTGCCTGGACGTCGCCGGCTTTCAAATCGGCCACCGATTGCGAGCCGGCATCAAAGCCGATCATTTTCACCTTGCCGCCGGCCAGTCCCAAATCCCGCAGTGCCTTGGTCATGGCGATGGTCGCGGTTTCGTTGGGACAGAAAACGCCGTTGACCTGCGATCCAAAGCGGTTCATCAGATTCTGCGAGACTTGATAGGCGAGTTCGCGCGTGGCGCCGGCGTACTGGTCGGACGAAATCAGTTTCAATCCCGGATAGGCCTGGATGGCTTCCAGAAATCCCTTTTCCCGGGCCTCGGTGCTGGCGCTGCCGACCTGATAACGCAGCAGGATGACATTGCCTTTGCCGCCCATCAGCTCGCCCAGCCGTTTGCCGGCCATCTGCCCCCCCTTGAAATTGTCCGTGGCGACAAAGCTGATGTACTTTTCCGATTTGAGATCCGAATCAATCACCACCGTGGGAATGCCGGCCTGGGAAGCGGAATTGACGGGAGCGGCCAGCGCTTGGAAATCGAGCGGCGCGAGAACGATGCCGTCGACGTTCCGGGCCGCAAAATTCTCCACCACCTGGATCTGTTGATCGCGGTCATCCTCCCGGAGCGGGCCGTTCCAAAAGATTTTTATCTGGACACCTTCGCGCGCAAATTCGCGCTGGGCCTTGACCACGCCGGCGTGGATGGATTTCCAGAACTCATGAGTGGTGCCTTTGGGAATGACGGCAATCTGGTAGGATTCCGCCGCATGAAGCGCCAAACCAAAGATGGCGACGCTGGTGCCCAGCAACAAACGCAACAGGGATTTCACATCCGCAAGTTAGGCGGATGAAACCGGAAAAATCAAACGGCGCGCGGCTTCAATGACAGGCGGCGTACCCGCGCCGCTTCACGATCAGCCAGGGCGGCCTGCTGATGCGCCACAAAGGCGGCGCGACGTTGGCGTTCCCGGTGAAAATGCCATAGAATCAGCAACAGACCGAGGAATACCAACAACAGCCAGAACCAAAGGAACGAGCGTTGGAGCCGGGCTGCCGGATCCGGAATGGCTGCGACGGCGATCGCCGCGTCGGCCGCTACGGATTCCAACCTGCCGGCGGCGTTGGTACGGACGTTGGCCAGACGTCCGGTGCGGCTCGAGAAGCGCAGGGCAGCGGAACCATCGGGGAGCCGCGTCCGCAGGGAACTCGTGGGTGTTTCCTCCAGGCCCGAGTAGGTCCGTCCGGAATTGGCGGCCTGAAAAGCCTCCTGCCGCTCACGTTCCGTGGGTGGCGGTACCGTGGACGGGTTGCCGGGGGTGCGGGGCTGGACGGACGCCACCGCCTGCACCGCGGCGGAAATCATGGCGGGCTGGGAAACGATCCCGCGTTGAAGTTCGACGTGGCCATCCCCAAACACGACGTTGCCTTTGCCGTCGTGCCGGGAGGTCGCGAAGTGCGCTACCGTCTGATTCCGATCGACAATATTGTTCTGCAACTTCTGCCAGTCTCCGAGCAGGTGGCTATCCATGGCGAGTGGCACGGTGGAACCGCCGAATTCCGCGTGGAGATTCAACGCGTAGCACAGGTTCGTCAGATTGAGGCTGGAAAAACTCGGGACCCAGAGCTTGGTGGCCGGGCAGACCATGGTCTGGGGCGTCCTGAGACCATCGGACGCCGCCAGGAAGGCGAGGGGAGTCAGCACATACTGGCCATTCAGCACGGGCGCATCCAGGTTTTGCTCGCGCGAACCGCCCTCGGCCACGGGCACCTGCTGCGGGTACCGATCCTGATGGTCATGGGCGAACCCGGCGAAGGCTATACCGATCTGGCGCAGGTTATTGGTGCATTTGATCCGGCGGGCGTTCTTGATGGAATTGACCATCGAGGGAAAGGCCATTGCGGCGAGAATCCCGATAATGGCACAGACCGTCAAAACCTCGACCAGCGTATACCCGGAAAGTCGGTGCCGGCGGGAGCCGGATCGCCGGTCCCATCGAAGCGGGCCTTGGAGCGGTGACATAATGCGGGTTGGCACCGGTGCGGTGTGCAGAGGGACGCTACCAGAATTGGGCCAGCGCGTCAACCGGACCCCAGGCGGGCGCCCCGGGCGGTTCGAGCAGAGGAAGTTTGCCGATTCCGATCGGGGCGGCCCCATCGTCCGTTGCATCTCGGGATCATGGCGACGCCTACTGCTACGACACGTTCCGCCAGGAATGCGTCCTTTAGAGGAGTGAATTCGGTGTCGTTGATGGCCGGCAAACAGATCGACCCTTATTCTGCAATCATTGATGGGCCGCTCCAGTTCTTCAGGCTGCGCAACTGAGAGGCTCGACGCTGAATGGTCCACCGATGGCGGAGCTATTAACCGCCGGTTGGGGGATTCCCGTGGCCGTTTCCCGCCAACTCCGACTGGGCGGTCGGGCCGCAATTGACGGTTTCCTGGTGGGGCCCTTGGGACTTCAATCCATGAGAAAACGCGCCCTGCCGGGTGCGCAAAAAAAGGCCCCGGAGATCCGGGGCCTT
>JAYTHD010000374.1:0-6884 GCA_043732975.1 Verrucomicrobiota bacterium | reverse complement strand
CACGACCCAATTGCGCAAGACCAGCGCGAGTTCCATGGGCGTGGCCTTCGCGGACATCGATCGTGACGGCCAGACGGATTTCTTCGTGGTGGACATGCTGAGCCGGGATCCCCGGGTCCGGAAACGCCAGCGCTGGGCGCAGTTGCCGGAGGCAGTGAAGGCGGCGGAGGATCGTCCGCAGGTCATGCGGAACACGCTCTTTCTGAATCGGGGTGGCGGGCGTTTTTCCGAGATCGCGCCTTTTGCCGGCGTCAGCGCATCCGATTGGTCCTGGTCACCGGTGTTTCTGGATGTCGATCTGGACGGTTATGAAGACCTCCTGATCGGTGCCGGACATTTTCGTGATGTACAGGATTCCGATGCGGAAGCGCGGGTGGCTTCAATGCAGCGGAATTGGGATGGGTTCAAATCCGAAGCCGAACGTCAGCGGGCGTTTACGCTGGAATTGATGGAGCATCACCGCCTCTACCCGCGCTTGGACCTGCCGGTGGTGGCCTACCGCAACCGTGGGGATACGACCTTTGAAGAAGTCACCGATGCCTGGGGGCTCAATCTCCCCGCAATTCACCACGGGATGGCGTTGGCGGATTTTGATGGAGACGGCATCCGGGATCTGGTCGTGAACGTCCTGAACGGACCGGCCCAGTTTTTCCACGGTACCTCGACGGGCCGGGCCGTGGCTGTGCGCCTGCGCGGACGATCTCCGAACACTTTTGGAATTGGCGCCCGGGTCACCCTGCGGGGCGGCGCCGTCCCGGAGCAAACGACGGAAATGGCGGCGGGTGGCGGCTACGAATCCGGCTCGGATCCCGAAGTCGTGTTCGCGGCCGGGAATCGCGAGGAAGGGCTGAGCCTGCAGGTCGTGTGGCGGCAAGGTGCCAGGTCGGAGATTCGCGACGTAAAGGCGGGCCGGCGCTATGAAATTGAGGAGCCGATGGCGCCGGCACCCGCGCCGACGGATCCGCCGCCACCCATCCCGCCTTGGTTTGCGGATGTCAGTTCCGCCCTGAACCACCAACACGTGGAATCCGTGTTTTTGGATTTCGATCATCAACCACTCCTCCCGATCCAGCTGTCCGAAGGCGGGCCCGGAGTCGCGTGGATCGATCTGGATGGCGACGGCCGCGAGGATTTGGTCATTGGCTGCGCCCGGGGACAAGGGCCCACGCTGCTGCAAAATCGGGGGCTGAATCCGTGGCGCGCATGGAAGTCGCCCGGAGCGGCGGCCGCGGATGACCTGACTGGCCTGGCGGCGTGGCCGGACGCAGCAGGGGCCCGACTGCTCTGGGGAATGGCCCGCTACGAGGATGCGAAGGCGGGCGGGGTAATGGGAGGACGGTTGAACGGCGATGTTTTTCAGTCGATCACGGGCCTCCCGGCCGTCACCAATGGGATTTCCGTGCTGGCCCTCGCCGACCTTTCCGCTCGCGGGGATTGGGTGCTGTTCGCCGGTGGTGGCGCGCGACTCGGCGCGTATCCCATCGGGGAATCCAGTGAACTGTTTCGCTGGCAGGATCAACGGTGGCAGGTGGACCTCCGCAGCCGCGGTGTTCTGCAAAACGCCGGACGCGTCGGCGGCGCGGTCTGGACGGATTTGAATGGCGACGGTCGACCGGAATTGGTGGTGACGACGGATTGGGGTCCCCTGCGTATGTTTCAAGACCGACCCGATGGGCTGTTTGAAATTACCAAGGAATTGGGGTTGGAAGGTTATACGGGACTCTGGCGCGGGCTGGCCGTCGGTGATTTTGATGGGGACGGTCGCATGGATTTGATCGCTGCGAATTGGGGTCTCAATTCGCCCAACAAAGCCAGTCTGAAGGAGCCCTTGGTGCTGGCCTTTGGCGAGACGTCGCAACCTGGAATCACCGACCTCATCGAAACCGAATGGGTGGGTGGACGCCTCGCACCGCGACGTCCGTGGGCGACGATCTCGACCGCCATTCCGCACCTTGGGGAACGCTTTCCCACGGTGGCGGCGTATGGTGAAGCCACCTTGGAAGCGGCGTTGGGGGAACGGGCTCCGCTGACCCGACGCGTCCAGGTCTCCCGGCTGGAATCGATGCTTTTTCTCAACACCGCGTCAGGTTTCAAGGCCATACCCTTGCCGCGCGAAGCCCAACTGGCGCCGGCCTGGGCGGCGACGGTGGCGGATTTTGACGGCGATGGCCGGGAGGATCTTTTTCTCGCGCAAAACGATTATTCCCAACCGGCCGGGGAACCGCGGATCGACGCCGGATTTGGCCTGTGGTTGCGCGGCGACGGACGGGGTGGATTCACACCGGTTTCGGTGGCGGAATCCGGTCTGGAAATTATCGGTGCACAACGCGGCTGTGCGGTGGGTGATTTTGACAACGATGGACGGACCGACCTGGTCGTCACTCAAAACCGTGGCCGCACGCGCCTGTTCCAGAATCAGCGCGGACGCCCCGGACTTCGAGTCCGGCTCCGTGGGGACGCAGGGAATTACCGCGGCGTGGGGGCGCAACTCCGGCTCCGGACAGCGCCGGGGCTGGGTCCGGCTCGCGAACTGCACGCGGGTTCCGGCTCGGGTTCGCAGGATTCATTGACCACGGTCCTGACTTCATTGGAGCCGCCACTCAGTGTGTGGGTGCGCTGGCCGGGCGGACGCATTACGGAGACTCCCGTAGCGCCGGGTTGGCACAGCGTGGAGATCGAAGCGTCCGGGCAAGCGGTGCCAGCCAATTGAGCGACGAATCTCCCTGGTGTTCGATCCGGATCTGCTTATTTGGCGGCCGGCACCATTGCGGTGATTTCCAGCCGGGGATATTCCGGAACGGAAGTCTTGATCTGAAAAACTCCAAAGGTGTTGCCCGAGTTGAACGGAGGGACCGCCTCGACCCGAAGCCGATAGCTGCGGCCGGCTTGGATCGGCACCAGCTTGGTGGAAAACCGATCGCTTGAGGACGTCACATTGGTCAGCATCACCGGGGTGGACAGATGGTTGGTGATTTGGATGTACGCGAAAGCATTGGTGAGCCCGGCGGGATCGGCCTTGAGGACGATGAAATCGGGAGACGCTTCGACCGGGGCTTGCACGAGGGCGGTGACGGTGAAGCCGACGTTCGCGGAATCTGAGCCGGCACTTTTAAGCCGGACGGATTCGGTCACCACCCCCTTGGCGCTGGCGGCGTAGAATCGCACTGACACCTTGCCGGTCCGGCCCGATTCGACCACCCGCGGCCAGTCTTCCACCACCAGGCAGCTGCAGCTGTGGTCCGCAGCCGTGAACTGAAGGGAATGATCCAGCGTGTTGGTAAAAACGAAAACATGCGTCCATTGCCCGCCCGGCGGGACTTTCCCAAAATCGTGGCTCGTCTCTGCCAGGGCGGCGACGGCCAGCCAGGAAAGCGGAGCGATCCAGCAGAGGAAATCTTTCACGGGAGCCCTATCCGTAATTTCCAAGGCGTCGCCGCGCAACATTCCTCCGCCCCCTTCCCTAATTCTCCGATTCGGCAACGCCCGACCCACCCTGCCGGGGAGCGGTCGCTGGAATTGGCGTCGATGGAATTCTCAGACCAGACTCGGCGCGATGCAATTGCTCAGATCACCGGCTTCCATGCAGCAGTGGGCGCGGAAGGCGCAGCAGGCCGGCCGGCGAATCGGCTTCGTACCCACGATGGGATATCTGCACGCCGGGCACATCAGTCTGGTTGAAGAGGCGCGCAAGCGGGTGGGCGCGGAAGGAGTGGTGGTCGTCAGTATTTATGTAAATCCGACCCAGTTCGCACCGACGGAGGATCTGGCGAAATATCCGCGCGATTTTCCGCGGGATTCGGCGCTGTGTCGGGCGTCGGGCGTCGATGTCATTTTCTGTCCGGCCGATCTTTATCCGGGCAAGGCCGCGGGCGGCTACAGCACCTACGTGGTGGAGGAGCACTTGTCACAAGGCATGGAAGGGGCGAGTCGCCCCAGCCATTTCCGTGGCGTGACCACAGTCGTCGCCAAGCTCTTCCACTGCGTGCTGCCCGACGTGGCGGTATTTGGGGCAAAGGACTGGCAGCAGGCCACGGTGGTCCGGCGCATGGTGAAGGATCTGAATTTTCCGCTCCAACTGGTCGTGGCGCCGACTCGCCGGGAAGCGGACGGCTTGGCGATGAGTTCGCGCAACAAATACCTCAACGCTGATGAGCGAAGTCAGTCGACGGTCCTGTGGCGATCCTTGCAGTGGGTGCGTCGACAGGTGCGGCAGGGCCGGGGAAAAGCATTGCCCGCGACGACGCTCAAGGCTGAAGTGGAAGGGTTGATCGCCGCAGAGCCGGCCGCGCGACTGGACTATCTGGAGTTTTTTGATCCGGAGACCCTGCAGCCGGTCGCCGAGGTACGGCGGGGCGTCCAAATGGCGCTGGCCGTCTTTCTGGGGCGGACCCGACTGATCGACAACGGACGGATTTGAAAGCGGAAGCCAACCTGTCGCCGGCTTGGCACTCAAGCGACACTTCCAAAGAATTTTGACCGCGGATCACGCGGATGACGCGGATGGACTCGAAAAGTGGGGTTCCGTATCTGCGTTATCCGCGCCATCCGCGGTTCATTTTCTGGAAGTGTCGCTGACGTGCTAGGACTCCGTATCCCGCCAACGCTCCAGGTCCCGTCGATCCCGCTTCGTGGGCCGTCCGGCGCCGCGGGGACGCGCGTTCACCCTTTTGATGGCGGATTCACGACGGCGCAGGAACTCCTCGGGTGGCGTCAGGTCCTCGGCGAATTGGGGAACCACAGCCGCGCCGATGCGTGACCGGGGAAATCCCAGGACCCGATAGGTGCGGGTGAGGTCACCGGTTTTGGCCTGGACTTGTTGACCCACCTGCATTTCTCGGGCGGGCTTGGGAACGGCACCGTCCACGCTCACCCGTCCTTCACGGATCGCGACGACGGCCAGGGAACGCGTCGCGTACAGCCGAACGGCCCAGAGCCATTGATCGAGTCTCACAACGATGCTGTCGTTGGCCGTCTTTCGGTCAGGGCATTCTTTTGGCATTTAGGGCAAAGGCCGAAGAATTCCAATCGATGCGTCACCTGCGTGAAGCCGTGACGGCGAGCCAGTTGCTGCTCGAAGGTATCAGGAAAGCACCCCTCCAATTCAACGATCGCCTGGCAACCGGTACACACGAGGTGGTGATGATGGTTGTCACCCGCATCCGCCATGAGTTCCCAGCGCGCGGTGCCGTCGCCGATGTCCACCCGCTTCACCAACTCCATTTCGAGCAAGGTGTGGATGTTGCGATAAACCGTGGCGAGATCGCATTCGTCCGCGAGCAGGCGGTGAATTTCGCGGTTCGTCAGGGGCGACGCATGTTGCCGGAGGACATCCAGAATGGATTGTCGTGGCCCGGTAATCTTTCGATCCACCGCCCGAAGCCTTTCGGTGAGATCATTCAACGTGGGTTGAATGAGCCGATGCACATGACCGTGTTCTGTGCAGGGACGAGGCATGGTGTGAACGTTATGGAGTGATGGCAGGGACGCCGGGCTTGGGCTCGGGACGCCATCGACGCAGGATGAAAGAAGTGACGAACAGGGCCGCCATGGTCAGTGTCACCGTGGGCCCGGACGGCAGCGAAAGCGGATACGACAAGCTCACTCCACCGACGGCCCCGACCAATCCAAGGGTGAGGCTCCAGATCAATTGCTGGCGTAAATTGCGGGCCAGATTTTGGGCCGTGGCGGCCGGCATGACGATCAGCGAGGTCACCAGAATGATCCCGAGCAACCGGATCGTGAGCGCGACCGTAAGGGTCAAAACGAGGACAAAGGCGTAATTCATCAAGCGCACGGGCACACCGCTCACGTGGGCCAGATCCTCATGCGCCGTGAGGAGTGTCAGGCGATTGAGGTTGGCGAACACGATACCGCCGACCACCGCCGCAACCGCGGCGGCCCAGCCCACGTCGGTCCAGCCCACGCTCAAAATGTCGCCGAACAGATATTTATCCAAATCCGCCCAGCGACTGCGCTGGAGACTCAGCATGACAATGCCGGCCGCCACGGAGGTGCTCAGCAGGACTGCCATAATGGTGTCGTTCAACAAATCGGTCCGCTCCTTCACCCACAGGATGAGGACGGCGACGAAGCTGCAGACGATCAACACCGGTAGTGTGGGATCTTGAAAGCCGAGGAGGAACCCGCCCGCCACACCGGCCATCGCGGCGTGGGCCACGGTGTCGCTGAAAAAGGACATGCGACGCGCGGTGACAAACACGCCGAGCAATCCGCAGAGCGGGCCCAGCAACAGCGCGACCCACAGGGCGCGTTGCATGAAGGCATCTTGGAGAAAGGCGGGCACGGTCGCGGTGAGTTGGATATTCGGGTCAGCGGGCGCGAAAGCGGATCGGCGCCTCCGTCGGCACGCCGGTGGCATGCTCGTGATGATAGGTGGTGATGTGCAACCCGTAGGCCGCCTTCAACGACTCGGTATTCATCACGTCGTCCGGCCGCCCCTGGCAACAGATCACTCCGTTGAGAGCGTAAACCCAGGATGCGTGTCGATACACCATGCCCAGATCATGAGACACGAGCACCATGGTGAGTTTGCGGCGTTTGTGAATCTCGGCGATCAACTCGTAAAAGCTGGCCTCCCCCGGGGTGTCCACGCCGGCGGTCGGTTCATCCAGGAGCAACAATTCCGGATTGTTGAGAAGACTGGAAGTGATCAGCAGCCGTTGCAACTGGCCACCACTGAGACCGGAGACCGGCCGGTCGAGCAGGTGGGTGATCCCGAATTCGCCGATCGCGGCTTCAAGGGCTGCGTCGGTCTTGCGGCGGCTTTGCCAGAACCACCCCTGGGTCGTGCTCAGGCGCACGGCGAGAAACTCGCGGACGCTCAGGATGAAACTGCGGTCCAGTTGGAGCCGCTGGGGCACATA
>JAYTHD010000373.1:0-14239 GCA_043732975.1 Verrucomicrobiota bacterium | reverse complement strand
AAATGGGAGAGCGAACGCGCGGCCGCGACGTTTCTCGGCTCCAGCGTCCTGGCGGTGTTCAAATTGTTTCGCGGCCGGGCACAATTCCGCTGGTCGGATGCGCTGATGATCATGCAGCAATGCGGCCCCGAAGCCCTCGCGGTGGTGGCGCTCATTAATTTTCTCATCGGTGTCATCCTCGCCTTCGTCGGCGCCGTCCAACTGCGCCAGTTCGGCGCGTCGATCTACGTCGCCGACATGGTCGCCATCGCCACGGTGCGGGAAATGGGCTGCATCATGACCGGCATCATCCTCTGCGGACGCACGGGAGCGGCCTTTGCCGCGCAGTTGGGCGCCATGAAGGTGAACGAGGAAATCGATGCCTTCCGGACCTTCGCGATCTCGCCCATCGAATTCCTGGTGCTGCCGCGGATCATCGCCCTGCTCTGCATGATGCCGTTTCTGTGTGTCTTCGCCGATGTCATCTCGATTCTCGGCGGCTTTCTGATCGGCATTACCATGCTGGACGTGACCGCCACCGAGTACGTGAACCGCACGATCGAGGCGATCACCCTCAAGAGCCTTGCGCTGGGAATCTTCAAGGGCGGTTTCTTTGGAATCATCGTGGCCCTCTCCGGCTGCCTGCGGGGTATGCAATGCGGCGCGAATGCGGCCGCCGTCGGCCTCGCCACCACCTCCGCCGTGGTCACCGGCATCACCCTCATCGTCGCCTCCGACGGTATGTTCGCCGTGCTCTGCAACGCCCTGAAAATCTGACGATGAGCCCTCCTCCCGAAACCGAGATCAAGATCGAGATCCGCAATCTGACCTTGGCGTACGGATCGTACGTCGTGCTCCGCGACGTGAATGTCCGGGTGAAACGCGGGGAGATATTCATCGTGATGGGGGTCTCGGGCGGAGGAAAAACCACGTTGCTCAAATCGATGATCGGACTCAAGCCCCCGGCCGCCGGCGAGATCTTCTATGACGGAAGAGGCTATTGGTCGGCCGATGAAACGGACCAGCAGCAGATGCTCCGGCGCATGGGGGTGTTGTACCAGGGCGGCGCCTTGTGGAGTTCCATGACCCTGGGCGACAACGTGGCGCTGCCGCTGGAGGAATTCACGGAGCTGAAGCCGGCGGAAATCCGCGAGCTGGTCCACTTCAAGCTTTCGCTCGTCGGCCTCGCGGGATACGAGGATCTCTATCCATCGGAACTTTCCGGCGGCATGCGGCAGCGCGCCGGACTGGCTCGTGCGATGGCGCTCGATCCGGAGATTCTCTTCTTTGATGAACCGTCCACGAGTCTCGATCCGGTGAGTGCACGTCGTCTGGACGATCTCATCCTCGAACTGCGTGACAGTCTGGGCGCGACCATCGTGGTGGTGTCCCATGATCTGGCCAGCATCTTCGCGATCGCGGATCACGCCATCTTTGTCGACTCCAATTCCCGCAGCGTGCGCGCCGAGGGCAAGCCCAGTGAGTTGTTGAAGGAATCGGTCGATCCCTCTCTGCGCGAATTCCTCACCCGCGGGGCGGCGGCGACTCCCGCCCCGCTCCTGCCGGCAGTCGGTTCCCCAGGCATTTCTTTATCATGAGCAAAAAGGCGAATCCAACCGTCATCGGTCTCTTCGTGCTCGTGGGCATTGCCCTGGGGATTGGCGCCATCCTGATGGTGAGCTCCACACGCCTGTTCACCCACACCCGGGAATACATCCTGTATTTCGACGCCTCCCTCACCGGGCTGGATCCCGGCGCACCGGTCAAGTTCCGGGGGGTTACCGTGGGCGCAGTCAAGGATGTCCTCGTGCACTTCAATCAGGCGCCGTTGGATGCCTCCCTGCCGGTCCTGATCGAAATCAACGCGGACCTCATGAAGAAGCGCAGTGATGCGAGTTTCGATCTCCTCGATCCGGCTCAGGTGGAAACCCATGTGAGCCGCGGCCTGCGCGGTCGACTGGAATCCCAGAGCCTGCTCACCGGTTTGCTGTACGTGGAGCTTGAATTCCTCCCCAAGGTCGCCGCCAAGTATCATCAACGGAAACCGCAGCATCACGAAATCCCCACGGCGCCGGTCGACGTCCAGCTCTTCCGGGTCGATTTTGGCGAGGTGACCCAGCGTTTGAACCGCACCTTGACCCGGCTGGACGAAGGCCTCGGGGAATTGCGAGTACGGGAAATCAATGTGGGATTGACCAACCTACTTTTCTCCTTGAACACCCTGGTCCGTTCCCCGGACCTCACCAACGCCTTGGTCTCCGCGCATCGCACTCTGGAAGAGATGCGGGCGTTGTCGACCCAACTCCGCGCCCGGATGGAAAGTCTCTCGACGGCGGCGGACGCAACGCTGGGACAGTCGCGGGACACGCTCCGGGAAGTGCGACTCGGCGTCCAGGACATGCGCGACCTCCTCGCACCGGACGCCTCGCTCCGCCGCGATCTGGGTGCCACTTTGCATGATTTGAGCGAGGCGGCCCGTTCCGTTAGCACATTGGCCGACTTCCTGAATCGAAACCCCAACGCGCTCTTGACCGGACGCAAAGCGCCCGCGGCCAAACCATGAAAACCCTGCTGTCGCTCCCGCTCCTTTTTATGCTCGCGGTGACGGGCTGCTCCAATCTTCGCCCCGTCCAGGATCGTCGACGCCTTTTCGTCCTGGAAGCCGTGCCGTCGCAGGAGGCCCAGGCCCAGGCCAGCGAGCCCGGCATTGGACTCGGTCCGATTGATATTCCGGATTACCTTCGGACCCGGGGAATGATCTGGCGCGTGTCTGCGCAGGAAATCAAAACCAGCGAGACCGCCCACTGGGGTGAACCGCTCGAAGCCGGCGTTCAACGTGTCCTCGCCGCGGATCTCCACCTGGGTACCGTGTACCGCTCCCGGTGGCGCCGGGACCAGGTGGCGGTCGAGATCCAGGTCACCCTGGAGCGTTTCGACGCCGGCCCGGACGGAAAAGCCGTGCTCGCGGCAAATTGGCGGATCACCAATCCCGGAGGCGGCACGGTGTGGTACCGTGCTCACACAAAATTGGAGCGGACCAGTCCAACGCCCGCGGAGGATCCGGCGGGAGCGGTCCGCGCCGGGAGCGCACTGCTCAACGATCTGGGGCGGGAAATGGAAACCGCCGTGCGGGTCACCCTCTCACGGACCCCGCGGTAAACGGAATCACAATTCCATCGCTTCGGAGTATTTTCCCGAACGCGCCGCCCCGTTGCACCGGGCGCGGTGAATCAACCTTTGTTGAGCCGCCGCGACTTTGCCCGGTATTCCAGACCACTCCTGCAGGGTCGGCGCCTGCAACGCCCGGCCGAAGGAAAAGCTCAACGGCCACGGTGTGCCGTCCAACTGGTTCAGGGCGTTCAGGTGTTCGGTGGCGCGCACGTCGCCCTGCCCGCCGGAAAGGAAAACCAGTCCCGGAACCGCGGCCGGCACGGTGCGCTTGAGGCAACGCAGCGTCGCCTCCGCCACCTCCGCCACGCCCGCCGGTTGCGGGCAATCCTCGCCGGCAAGAACCATGTTCGGCTTGAGCAACATGGACTCCAGGCAGACCCGCTGATCCACCAGCGCCTCGAAAACCGTGCGCAACGCCCGCTGCGTCACCTGACCGTGCCGGCGGAGGTCGTGATCGCCATCCATCAGCACCTCCGGTTCAACAATGGGCACCAGGCCGGCCTCCTGGCTCAGGGCCGCAAAACGCGCCAGGGCGTGGGCGTTGACCCGGAGACAGGCATCGGTGGGCAACTCGCCAGCAATGCGGATCACCGCGCGCCATTTGGTAAAACGGGCGCCGAGTCCGCGATATTCCGCGAGGCGCTCGCGCAGGCCATCGAGACCTTCCGTGACCTTCTCCCCGGCAAACCGGGCCAGCGCCTTGGCGCCCCGGTCCACCTTGATCCCGGGAATGATCCCCTGTCGTTGGAGCTGCTGCACGAGCGGCGTACCGTCCGCGCCCTTCTGCCGCAACGTCTCCTCGTACAGGATAACGCCACTGATGGAGTCGCCCAATCCCGGCGCAGTGAACAGCAATTCACGGTAGTCGCGCCGGTTCCCTTCGCTGTTTTCCACCCCGATGCTTTTAAAACGTCGCTCCATCGTTCCCGTGCTCTCGTCGGCCGCCAGAATGCCCTTGCCCGGTGCGACCAAAGCCAGCGCCGTCGCCGCCAACTGAAGTTCGTAGCTCATATTCGTGTTGTTCTGAGGATGATTTGTTTTTTCACGCCGTCTCGCCCATCGCGACCGCGCTGACCTTCAACAGCCAACACTGCCCCTTTTTTGAATGGGCAACCAATCGTTTTCGAGAGCTCTCCGGCGGCATCTTGCCCTTCCCTTCATTCGCCACCCAACGGACGCCCGATCTGCAACCGGGGATCGTCATCGGAACCTGGGGAATCGCCACCATGCCGGACGGCCTGGACACACCCTCCGCGATTACGGCATTGACGCCGCAGTGGCGGACGCCACCGCGGGCAGGCGGATCCAGAAAGTCGAGCCCACGCCGGGCTCGCTTTCCACCCAGATCCGCCCGTGGTGGCGTTCGACGATCCGACGGGCAATGGTCAATCCCAACCCCTCGCCCGGGGTCGCCTTGGGATGCAACCGGTTAAAGATCTCGAAGATTTCCCGCTGATGTTCCGGCGCGATTCCAATGCCGTTGTCGGCCACGGAACAAAGGTAATGATCGTCTTCCACCCGGCCCTGAATCGTGATCCGGCAAGGTCGCCCGGCTTCCCGATATTTCAGAGCGTTGTCGATCAAATTGGAAAACACCTGTCCGAGCTGCCCCGCATCCCCCCAACCGCGTGGCAAGGGCTCGATCAGGATCACGGCACCCGCCTGTTCCGTCTGATAGCGCTGCGCATGGACGACACCGGCGAGGAGGCTGTCAAGATCCAGCGTCTGCGGGTGGAGGGCCGCCTGACCAAGCCGCGAACAGCGCAACAGGCCGGACAACAGCGAATCCATTTTCGCCGTGCCCGCGAGGATGAAACGCAGGGCCCGCGGTATGGCGACGCCAAAAGCCTCGCGCAATTCGGCTGCCGGCACCGGCCCACCGTTGGCCGCGGCCGACGATGCGGTCACCTTGTCGCACAGACGCGCCAGTTCCTGACTGAACCCCTGAATGTTGACCAGCGGCGACCGCAGGTCATGGGAGGCCGCGTAGACGATGGCTTCCAGTTCCTTGTTCGTCTCGGTCAGGTTCTCCGCCAGCATTTGCAATTCCGATTCCACCCTTTTGCGCTGCGTGATGTCGGTCCGGATCGAGACGTATTGGACCACGCGATCCGCCGCATTGAAAAAAGGCACGATGGTCGTGTCGACCCAGTAAAAGGGACCATCCTTCGCCCGGTTCCGAATCTCCCCCCGCCAGACCTGTCCGGCTGAAATTGTCGACCAGAGGTTGCGAAAGAACTCCTTGGAATGATGCCCCGAGTTGATGATGCGGTGGTCCCGACCGAGCAACTCCTCACGCGAATACTGGGAAATCGAGCAGAACTTTTCGTTGACGTAGGTGATCCTTCCCGCGGCGTCGGTGATGGCCACGATGGAATGCTCATCCAGCGCAGCGCGCACATCCCGAAGCTCCTTGGCGGCGGCGATCAACCGTTGTTCCTCCACGAAATCGTGCGCCCGGAGTCGGACGATCAGCTCTTCTTTGGTCAACTGCGAATAATCATCCATGGACATGCGCTCGAAAACTAGCGAGGGGTGCTCACTACGGGCAAGCTGGCAATTGAGGCGCCCAGGGACCCCGGGAGCGCGTCGCGGGATGAATCCGAATCTCGCACCAGAAACCGCCGCGACTTCGATGGCGCCTCGGGATGCTGCCAGCCATCTGAGGTATTCCGACAAGGAAATTTTTGAGATTTGTTCAACCCGACTTGGGCAGATGTCCGCGATATGCGGTGGGCGATTCACCCACCACCTTCTTGAACACGCGATTGAAATGGGTCAGCGACTGAAAGCCGACCTCGTAGGCGATTTCGGTGACCCGCAAATTCGGGTTCAACAGCAGGTTCTTGGCCTTTTCCGTCCGGACCCGCGATACCTGCTCGGTGAAATGGAGGCCGGTCGCTTTTTTGAAGAGTTTGCAGAAATAGAAAACGCTGGTATGGACGGCCTGGGCCACCTGCCCCAGCGACAGATTCTCGGCATGATGCTCCTCGATGTATTTCTTCGCCTTCGCGATGACCGGCGGCTCCGCGTTGGCTGCCTGGATGGCCATCTGATTGCCTTTTATCGACAAGTGCTCGGCGAAGATCTCCAAAAGGGTCGCCACCGATTCGATCTTTTCCTCCGAGGCCACCGGCGTCTTGAAGAACGCTGCCCGCGCGTTGGCATGGTCCAGATCCACCCCAAACTCGGCCGCCTTGGCGGCGGCGCGCTGGAAGGATTCCTGAGTCGGCTTCTGTGACATGACCTGTCCGGTCTGAAGAAATCCGACGGTGCTGCCGCCGACTTTCAACGGCACTGCCGTCTCGCAGAGACCATACGCACAGGTCAGGGTGCATCGGCCGTCGCGGGCGCCAAGTGCCAGTTTCTCCTGCGTCTGCAAGCAGGCACTGCACGTCCGGCTCTTCTCCGCCATGAGAGCGCAAAACGGGGATTCGTTCTTCTGCCCGTGCAACGGGAGCTGCCAGGTTTCCAGGGGCCGAAGCGTCAACGGCAGGCCCGTCGCCTCGCCATAGGCGCGTTCATAGTTTCGATACACCGGCGAATTCGCCAGCGTGCCAATCAAGTTATCCTGTGCGTTCATTGTCATGCCATTCCCAATTTGTGTCGGTTAATCCGCGTAAATCTCCCGACAACCTATGGTCACCCGCGCGGGCTGAGAATTGGAGGCCAGCCTGATTGACAGTGGGGCCGGATGCGAAACGGTATACGAAAAGGGCTTATCCGGGACGGAGATCCACCCCGAAGGCTAACCGCAATTCAGGGCGCGTCCGGCTGCCGCCGATCTATCGGGGATATTCGCCGCGGGAACGAGGCGCTGATTCCCTCCGGCTTCAGGCGGCAAAGCCAAACCGGTACTTCTCTTCCTCCGCCTTGATGCCCAGGGACCGGCAAATGTGCTTCGAGGCCAGCAGGCCGGCAGCCGTCTTCACGATCCGGTCAAACTCCTTCTTCTCCAAATCCACGCCCTCGTGACGGATGGCGTGAATTCCAAAACCGCGCTCCAGCAGTTCCGCGACGAACTCCTCGCAGGCGACGGGATCATCGGTCGAATAGTGGCTGGAATGCGCGTGCTTCTTGAATTGGGTGGTGTATTCCACGCTGTACTTGGCGAGCATAATCAGAACTTTCTTGAGTTGTTTTTGTCACCGCAACCGAAGGCACCAACGCGTGGTGCCGCCCAACTGCCGGGGTGTTGCATCGGCGTGCCGGACATTCCGCTGCCGATCCGGACGGGTTACTCTTTTTGCAGGCAACACATCCGATGGTGGACTTGCTGAACCCCGACGGCGATTTCATATCTCAAACCGAGAATAGGAGGCGCCACAGGGATGGACTTCTCGGGACTTGCGAAGAAGGCCACAATTCTTGTTCAGGCCGACGGTCGATCACGGGGTGACATTTTAGCCGCCGGTGTGGGCGCGAGATTGGACGTTTCCCAATCGGCACCCTAACAGTTTCGTGTCGGCGAAACAAAATAAGCGCCCCTGCGGTCGTCAGCTCGAGCCTCCGGCCGGCACCATGAATCGTTCCTTTAGACAACGCACCCTCGATCGTTTCCTGCCCATGATCGCCGGGTTGGTCGTCCTGCCGGCAATCGGCGTGGCCGGCTTTCACTGGATCGAAGGCTGGTCCTTCGTCGATGCGCTCTACATGACGGTGATCACGCTGAGCACGGTGGGATTCGCTGAAGTTCATCCGCTGTCCACCGCGGGAAGATACTTCACGATGGGCTTGATACTCATGGGCGGCATCTTTGCCGCCTTCGCCCTCAGCAGCCTGGCTCACTTTCTTTTTGCCGGAGAATGGAGACAGCATTGGGAAAACCGGCGTCGCATCTATATGCTCGAAAAACTCAAGGGTCACATCATCGTCTGCGGTTATGGACGCGTCGGACGCAACGTCGTGTCGGAACTCAAGGCGGAGGGATTGGCCTACGTCATCATCGACCTTAACGCCGAAAAAATCGCCCAATTGGCAGCGGACGGTCATCTCTCCGTCCTTGGTGATGCGGCCAACGAAAGCAAGCTCAAGGAGGCGGGGATCGACCGCGCTTTTGGTCTGGTGGCGGCGGCGAAATCCGACGCGGAAAATGTCTTCATCGTGCTGACCTCGCGCAGCCTCCGGGCGGACCTTTCCATCGTCGCCCGCGCGGACGTCGAGGAATCCGAACCCAAGTTGCTCCGGGCCGGAGCGAATCGCGTCATCCTGCCCTACCACATCACCGGACGCCGCCTGGTGACCATGCTGGTTCGCCCGCACGTGGCGGATTTTCTCGACGAAGTCTCCCACACCAGCGGCTTGGAACTTGTGCTGGACCAGGTGAAGATTGAGCCCAAATCACCGTTGGCAGGCCAGACACTCGCGGACGTTCAGTCCAGGCATCAACTCGACCTGACACTCCTGGCCTGCAAGCACGCCGACGGCCATTGGAACACGCGCCCGCGGGGCAGCACCGTGATCCAACCGGGTTCACAATTGATCGCGCTCGGCACCGTCGATCAACTCCAGCGACTGACCGCCCTGGCGCGGGCGTGAGCGGCGGCCGTTGGCGGTTGGCTGTCGGCTGTCGGCCCGGTGCGCCGTTCAGAACACCTCGGCCCGCAGGCCCGCCACTTCGCGGACCCGCTGGGCGATCGCCGACAGCGTGCGCAGCGGCAGATGGCCGCAATTTGAATGGGGCGTCGGGCGGGTGGCGGAATAGATCTGCACCAAAGGAATCCTGGCTCCCGCCTCCTTCAGCGCCTTGAGCCGGTGGACGTAGGCTTCCACCTCGGAGGGAGGCGGTCCGCCGCCGCCCACCGCGGGAAACAGGCTTTGAATGATCACCGGACGCCGCAGGGCCAGTTGCAGGATGTTGCTCTCGATGACCTCGAGCGTGCAATCCGGATGGTTTACCTGGTTCAGGTGGGCCGGCGTGCCGGCGTCCAATTTGGCCCAGATTTCGTCGGCCGCGGTAAAGCAACGCAGGCCCTGTCGGACTTCTTCGCGCGCCAGACCGCTGGCGTTCGTAATCAGCACCAGCTTGAAAAACGGGAGGCGCCCACGCGAACGCAGGTGAATGATGGCTTCCAGGGTCTCCACGAACTGCGGACACAAGGTCGGTTCCCCGTCGCCGCTCAAAGTGACGTGCCGCAATTGGAGCAACTCGGCAGGCACTTGCTGATAGCAGGGACGCTCCCGCAGCCGTCCGGAGTGGCTGAGTCGCAGAACGGATTCGAGCTCCTCAATCATGACACCCACCTCCAGCACGGATTCACGGGAGGGGACGCTCCGGTTCACCTCGCAATAGACGCAATCGAAATTGCAGCGCTTATCCGGGTTCATGTTGACCCCGATCGACAGCCCGCGGGCCCGCGGCGAAATCACGGTGTAGATGAAGCGGTGGCCCCAGCAATCACGCGCACAGCCAAACGCCGAGTCCGTTGTCACGGATGGCTGGGATGAATTTTCCAGAGCGGTCACGGTAATCATGGAGCGCAGCGACGCATCCAGGCATTACGGGGAGATGAATTCATGCTCCCGTTCCCGGACGACCAGAACCGGACATGGTGCGCGCTGGACGATCCTTTCGGCGACACTGCCCAGCAGGATATGTTTCAGGCCGGTGCGGCCATGCGTGGAGATGACGATGACGTCGATGTTGAGAGATTTGGCGGCCTCGAGGACTTCCGTCACTGGCGAGCCCAGGCGCACCAGCGTCTCGGTCGGCACGGTGTTTCCCACGATTTCCTGACAGAGCTTGGCCAATTGCTTGGACCCGCTTTCACACAAGGCGGCTTCGGTCTGGCCGGTGTCCACACCGACAAATTCCCCGGCGACATAGATCGGTTGCACCACGTACAGCAACGTCAGCGAAGCCCCGTGCTCCTTCGCGAGGGGGATCGCGTACTGCAGTGCCTTCGTCGAACACTCGGAGAAATCGACGGGCACCAGAAGTTTCTTCATCCGGAAGGCGGACGCGGCCACGTCCCCGGCTTTCATCAGTTGCTCGTCGCCACGGTTCATCTCAAGGATGACTTCACCGGGTTGTTTGCTGGGTTTGACTTTCATCGCTGGGCGGAGTTCAGGTGAAATCTAACGGAGACAGTAGGCAAGCTGCGGACAGCCACAGGTCCCGCTCTGGCTGCCATCGAGAGCCCGGGGACCGGTCCGTCTTGTGTTTCATTCCAACCCCACATTGGCCGGTGTTACGGGCGCCGCCTACACCTCCTTTGGGTTTGACTCCCCCTTTATTGTCGGGCTGTGCCAAAGTGTGTGACGTTCAAGCCGGCGGGAAGCACGGCGCTCCGAAGACGGCCGCCGCAGCGTCCGGCGCTCAGGCCAGAAGTTGCGTCACGACGTCGCCCGACACATCAGTCAGCCGGAAGTCGCGGCCTTGGAAGTGGTGCGTCAGGCGCAAATGATCGAGCCCCAGCAACTGCAGAATCGTGGCGTGGAGATCGTGCACGTGCACCCGGTCACTGGGCTGCGACGGACCAAAGCCGAGCTCGTCGGTCTCGCCCAGGACCAGGCCGGGCCGGACGCCACCGCCGGCGAACCAGAGGGTGAAGGCTTCGATGTGGTGGTTGCGCCCGGTCTTGTCGCGGTTTTCCCCCATGGGTGTCCGACCAAATTCGCCGCCCCAGATGACGAGCGTGTCCTCCAGCAAACCGCGGGCCTTCAGATCCTTCACCAGCGCGGCGCCACCCTGATCAACCTGATGACAGACCTTTTCCAAATCGGTTTCCAGCGTCTCCCCGGGGCCGCCGTGACTGTCCCAGTTGGTGTGATAAAGCTGAACAAAACGCACCCCGCGCTCCACCAACCGGCGGGCGAGCAGGCAGTTGCGCGCAAAGGAAGGTTCGCTGCGATTGGCGCCGTACCGAGCGAGAGTGGCGTCCGTCTCACCGCGCAGATCGATCGCCTCGGGCGCACTGGTCTGCATCTGGAAGGCCATTTCGTACGACGCGATGCGGCCGGCGATTTCCGGGTCGCCGGTTTCCACCAGGTGCTGGAGGTTGAGCTCCTGAACCGCGTCGATGGTGCGTTTCTGGCGGATGTCGCTGAAGCCGGCGGGCGTGGTGAGGTTCAGGATGGGTTCGCCTTGGTTGCGCAACGGGACGCCCTGATAGGCGCTCGGGAGAAAGCCATTGCTCCAATTGACGCCACCGCCGCGCGGACCCCGGGGACCGCTTTGGAGCACCACGAAGCCGGGCAGATTGTTGGCCACACTCCCGATGCCGTAGGTTACCCAGGCCCCCATGCTCGGACGGCCGAACTGGGAGGAACCGGTGTTCATGAACAGCTTGGCCGGCGCATGGTTGAAGACATCCGTTGCGCAGGTCCGCACAAAGGCGGCTTCGTCCACGATCGATGCCGTGTGCGGCAACAATTCACTGACCCACATGCCGGCTTCGCCGTGTTGACGAAACCGGCGGCGCGAGCCCAGCAGCGTGTTCCTGTTCTTGAATGAACTGTCCATGAAGGCAAAGCGCTTGCCTGCGAGATAGGAATCGGGAATGGGCTGGCCGTTCAGCGCATTGAGACGCGGTTTGTAATCGAACAACTCCAACTGCGACGGCCCGCCCGCCATGAACAGGTAGATGACATTCTTGGCCCGGGCCCGAAAGTGTCCCGGCCGGACCGCGAGCGGATGCGGCGACGCCGCGGGACCGGAGGCTGCAGCGGCGAGTGCCGAATGGGGACGCAGCAATGCTGCCAGCGCGATGGAACCGAGTCCCACGCCGCACCGGCTGAAAAAATGCCGACGTGTCTCCGTCTGCATCGGGTTCGGCGAACCCGGCGGTACATCCGAAAAGGCGTAGGGCGATTTCATTCGCGGGTGATGGTTTCGTCGAGATTGAGGAGCACTCGGGCGATGGTGATCCAGGCAGCGTCTTCGGATTGCTCCTGACGTTCCGCTGCGAACAAGGCCTCCAGGCGAGTCAGCTCCGCGGGATGCGGTGGGCGCCCGAGACAAAGTTGAAACGCCTGGCGCCAGCGGTCCGCGCCGGCCGCCTCCCGCTGAATGCGCGCGGCCAACGCCTGGGCCAGCTCGACAAAACCCGCGTCGTTCAGAAGCGTCAGCGCCTGCAACGGCGTGTTGGAGCGGAGCCGGCGCGTGCAGGTGGTGAAGCCCTCGGGGGCGTCAAAGACCGCGAGCAACGGATGCGGTGATGCCCGCCAGATCCAGGTGTATAAACCGCGGCGATACCGGTCGGGACCCGTCGATGTCACCCACTCCCGCTTCACCTGACCGACCGCAGTGACTCCCTCCGGCTGCGGTGGAAAAACACTGGGGCCGCCAATGCGGGGTTCGAGTTTCCCACTGGCGGCGAGCGCCACGTCGCGGATCACTTCCGCGTCCAGACGGAGCCGGCTTTGGCGTGCCTTCCAGCGATTCAATGGATCGACCGCCGACAAATCCTGACGGGCGCGCGAGGATTGCCGGTAGGTGGCCGAGTTCACGATGAGCCGGTGCAGCGCCTTGAATTGCCATCCGGCCGACGCGCGTTGCGGCACCCCGTCCCAATGCCCCTTTTGAAATCCCAGCGCCAGCCAGTCGAGCAGTTCCGGATGCGTCGGCGGCGTGCCCTGCGTGCCAAAATCGTTTTCCGTCTCCACCAACCCGCGACCGAAATACTGCTGCCAGACGCGATTCACGGCCACGCGGGTCGTCAGGGGATGGTCCGGCGACACCAGCCAGCGGGCCAGATCCAGCCGGTCCGGCCGCTTGCCTGCCTCATAACGAAGCGGCGGCAGGATTGCCGGCGTGTTGGGCGTCACCGGCGCGCCGGGCCGGGTGAAATCACCCTTGATGAAAATGAAGTTCGTCCGCGTCTCCGGCCGTTCGGTGAGCACCAGGGTGGTCGCCCAGACTCCCCGTCCCGCCTCGGCATCCGCGAGGCGTTGTTCGCGCTGAAGGTAGCCGGGATCCCGCAGACCCGACGCCGCATAGATCAGCCGCCGCTGCGGACGCGTCCGCTTCTCCTTCGGCGCCTCCAGAGCGGCGCGCACCTCCACACCGAGCGCGGCCCGGGCCTCCGGGCTCAACTTGGCTTCCCAATCCGCCATAGCCGCGCCCTGCGTATTGAAATAGCGGTCGAATTCAGCCTCGGCTTCCTGGCGCCGGTTCCGGATTTCCGCTTCGCCTGGCACGGCCCCGGGCACTTCCAGACTCGGCTCGTTCTGCTGATTGAAAAACGCGTAGAGCTGAAAATAGTCGCGCTGGGTCAGGGGATCGAACTTGTGATCGTGACACTGCGCGCAACCCACCGTGAGACCGAGAAACGCGGTGCCCGTGGTATTGACGCGATCAATCACCGACTCAATCCGGAACTGCTCCGGATCGATGCCGCCCTCCTCGTTGATCTGGGTGTTGCGGTGAAAGCCGGTGGCCACCCGCTGCGCCAGGGTCGCATCGGGCAGGAGATCGCCCGCCAACTGGTCCACGATGAAAAGGTCGTACGGTTGATCGGCGTTGAAGGCGTTAATGACCCAATCGCGCCAGGGCCACATGGAGCGCGGTGCATCGAAACTATAACCGCTCGAATCCGCGTAGCGGGCCACGTCCAACCACCAGCGGGCCCAGCGTTCACCGTAGTGCGGCGACGCCAGCAACGCATCCACCACCCTCTCGTAAGCCCCGGGGCTGGTATCGGCCGCGAAGGCAGAGCCTTCCTGGGGCGAGGGCGGCAGGCCGGTGAGATCCAGATGCACCCGCCGCAACAGCGTGGACCGATCCGCCTCGGCCGAGGGCGTCAACCCTTGTGCCTCCAGTCGGGCGAGGATGAAGGCGTCCACCGGATTCCGCAGCCAGGCCGCATTCGTCACGGGGGGTGGACGGACGGATGCGATGGGCCGAAACGCCCAATGCCGCTGCGCCGACGCTGGAGTCGCGGACAGCGCGGGCGCCGCCTCCGCGGCCGAGGCCACGGGCGCCACCGTCCAGAGGAGCGGCAGCAGCCAGATCCATTTCAGAGCCCGCTTATCCATGGAGAAGCGCCCGGATCATGGCGGGCAAAACCCCGACGTTCCAGCGGGCTTTCCGGCGCTCGTGGGCCCGGGGAAAATACGCTACCGGGCGGAGACTCGGCGCGCTCACGGC
>JAYTHD010000372.1:0-6687 GCA_043732975.1 Verrucomicrobiota bacterium | reverse complement strand
TCGGCGTGATGATCCAGCAGCAGTTGGAAGATCCGGAAGCCGGCGGTCTCGTTGCCGCTGATCAGGTCGACCGCTCGCAAAAGCGGTGTCCGGTCGAGGGCCAGCGGATTGATGCCTACCTTGTTTTCCAACAGGAAGCGCTCCATCGGTTCATCCTGGTTGACCACCGCGAAATGCAGGGGAGTGGCGCCTTCGCTGTTCGTCGCATTTAAATTGGCGCCGGCTTTGGCGAGCAATTCCAACAGGACAAGATCGCGGCGGGCGGCAGCGATATGAACGGGCAAGGTGGTTTCCTGAAAAGACCAGAGCAGATCGTACGGCTTGATCCCAAAAGGGGTGGAAACGTTGCCATTACCAAAGTCCCCCAGCCTCCCCAGGGATCCCGGCAACGCCGGATCCGCCCCCGCGGCGAGCAACACTCCGGCCACCCGCGCATGTCCGCTCACCGCCGCCCAAGCCAGGGCATTGAGATTGTTATGCTGAACTTTGGTGTCGGCCCCCGCCGCCAGCAGGCGACGGACCATGGCCAGTTGTCCGGCCTTGGCAGCAGCGGAGAGAGCACCACTGCTATTGATGTCGAACTTGTTGGCGAGCAAAATCTCCATCACTTGCATGTACCCTTTAGCCGCCGCGTCCGTTAATGGCGACCCGCCTGCTCGAGACATCAGCAAATCGGGGCTGTCCCGCAACAGGCGCTTCACCCGAGCCAGTTCGGCCACCTCTTCGGGGCTGGCGATGTAGTCGCTCGAGGCGGTGTCCGTTGTCCCGATGGTGGAGGACGGCCCAGGCGGCGTCGATGCCATGGCCGAGGCCGTGGACGTCAGGCGAAGAATCTTCACGATGCCATCCACCTCTTGCTGCAACTGCTTGTCCACGAGTTCCCGGGCGCGGAGCACCTTTTTCACTTCGGGGTGCTCCGGACCGTAATCCGGGCTCAGAGCGGCGGATTGTTCTTGCAGGGCCAGACGGCGAACGAGGAGTTCGTTCAGCCCGGCCGACGCGACCTGATGAAGGATCAACCATTGCGGCCATTCATTGGGCGGGAGTTTGTCCAGTTGATCGACGTCGGCCACGGCGCGACTCAACGCGGTGGCCGGCGCCGGGGTTGTCCTTGGACCGGCACCCTCTGAGATGGCGACTGTTCGCGGCAAGCGTTCGTTCGCCAGACTGATGAGGTTGGTCTTATCCGCGTACTGCGATGCGAGGAGTCGCCAGGTGCGAATCGCGTGGTTCGTCAATCCCTGCCGCCATTCGAGTTCTCCGAGACGGTAGAGGGCCGAGGCGGTGGCCTGGCGCTGGGCTTCACCGGCGGCGATGGCTTGTCGGTAAAGTTCCTGCGAGCGGCGCAAGTCCTGACCGGTCTCCTCGGCCACCACGCCCTGGCGGAAAAGTTCGGTGGCCGATTGCCCGAGCAGCGGTTGACCGGCCCAGGCGAAAAGCCAGGCCGTGAATCCAATCCAAAAGTAGCAGTGTTTCATCCCGGCTAAAGTGGCCGGGATTTTCCCCGGAGTTGTTCAGCTATTGTAAAACCCGACACGGGTGATCGCCGCACCGGAACGCGTCGGAGTGTTCGTTCTGGAGGGCTTTCCAATTCCTGAAGGCGGTCGATCAAATCGCGGCGCTGAAATCCAAGCCACCCCGCAACGGGCACAACACCTCACGGCTTTTGTACTTCCGGCACTTCCTTCAGCGCGACAAAATTTCCGGCCTCACAGCAGGCCACGAAGGTTTCCGTCACCGACTTCAACTGCTCCCAACGCTTGCGGATGTGACGGGATTCCTCGGTGGTGATGGCGTTGTCGCTCGCCGCACCCGAGACCACGGACAACAGATCGGCGAACTCCTGGACGATCTGGTTCGTGGCGGGGATAAGGTAATCTGGATGCGAGTGAGTGGTCTTGGGGTTCTTGATGAAAAATCCGCCCGCTCGTTCGCACAACCAGTGAAGAAGGCGCAGATCGTTGGTGGATTGGTAAAGCTGATCGACGCGGTCCAGTGGATTATAGGACTGACTGGGCGCGGAAGGATCGGGCGTCTCGGCCCACTTATAGACCAGCGAAAGTGACAGACCGAGGTCGGACGCAATTTGTTTCGCCGACGTGCTTTTGAGCACCTCGCGGACGATTTCATGGGAGTGCATGCCGCAGGTATAGCAGGTCGGGTCGAGGCGGGGAAGCCCGGGCGCATCTCTGATGGGTCGCGATCTCACTCGCCTGATTCGCCGGGACGCTGAGGTCGAAAGTTGCCAACCAGCATTTGGGTCCCCTTCCCGGGCAGCTGCCGTGGCAAAGCGGTAGAGGACTTCCGCAGTCCAAAACCTCGCGGATTTCATGGGGCGCTTAAGGAGTCGCGAAGCGTCGTGGAGGGCGGTAGTCCTCTACCGCTTTCACAGGCGGACGTGCGACCCGAGAACATGCCCGAGCACAAAGCGGACAAGCATCGCCGTTCCCCGTATGCCGTGTGTTCCATCGCGACAAATCGGCGAGGCGCCCGGGAAGCCCCTCGCGGCCTATTTTGGGGTCGGCGTCGTGGGTGCGGGGGCGACAGACTTTTCCGCGGCCCGGGCCCCGGCCTTGACGGCGTACACAGCCGCGTGGACCCGCGCCACGTCGCCCATATAGCCGCCGGAGGAAGCCAGCGCGGCGGCCTGCTGGATCGCGGCTTCGGCCAGGTCCACCCGTCCGGTGGCTTCGTGGTAGAGTCCGATGTAAAGATACGCGTAGAAGCGCTGGCCGGGACGATTCCCTTCGGGTCCGTCTTCCGCCGCCTGCAAGACGTCCGCCGGGGTCAATTTGCCGGCAAACAACTGCTGCACCTCGGCCAGCGGCACCCGGGTGTCCGCCTTCACCGGGATCAATCCGGCGCGTGCCTTGTCGATGCCGTCCACCCGGGCCGCGCAGAGGAAATGCCACGCCGCATTCTCCACGTCCTCGGGGTTCACGGTGCGATGGAGTTCAAAAAGCTTTTTCCCTTCCTCGAATCGACCGGCGTAGTACAGGGCGATGCCCCGCTGCCAGTTGTGTGCCGCCCGCTCCGGGCTCAGGGCGTCCGCCCGGGCAAAATCATCGCAGGCCGCCTCGAAATCACCGACCTTGAAACGGAGTTCGCCGCGCTCGTGATAGAGCCACGCCGATTTTGGATCCACCGACACGGCGGTGGTCAGATCGGCGATGGCATCCTTGCGGCGTCCCATCAAGCCCCGCATCTGGGCGCGGTAATTCAGGGCCCGCAAGTCCTTGGGATTTGTGGCCAGTGCCTGATCGACCAGCGCCAGGGCATTGGTGTGCTGCCCGAGGCGCCAGGCTTCCGTGGCCCGGCTCAACAAATTGGTTTCGGTGGCGGCGCCGTGCACCCATCCAACCAGCCACAGGGCGCACCACCCGGCACCGAGGCTCCGCTTGAAAAATAAACCTTTCACCCGCGGCACATCAGCGCAGGTCAATCCCCCGGCGTCGAGGAAAATCCATGATCCTGCCCACGCCGCCGCTAGACCGAAAAGCCCGTGCTTTCCCACCAGGCCTCGAGTTCATCCGCATCGAAATCCGCCAGCACCTGGCCATCAACCTCGATGCTGGGCGCGCGGGTCTGGCCGGTGAGTTCGTGCATTTCATCGCGGGCCTCGCTGCTGGCGATGACGTCCAGGACTTCGTATTTGATGCCGTTGGATTCCAGCCAATCGACGGCCTCCTCGCACCACGGACAACCGGGCTTCACAAACAAACGGACCGATTCTGGTTTCATGCTCTTGATTCTAGAAAGCTTGGACGATCAACGTTGGGTACTGGCTCTCTGTTCCATCACTCCGTCATGATCGTGTCACTGTGTTCGTAAGCCGGAGCACAGCAGCAAAGCAAGCGCAGGATTTCATTTCCCGTGTTCCAAAGTTTGTGGCGGATCCCCGGCGGGATGGCGATGGCGTCGCCGGCCTGGACGTCGCGTTCCTCCGCGCCGAGGCGCATCCGGCCGTGGCCGTGGGTCAGGTAATAAATCTCCTCGGTCCGGACGTGATAGTGCTCCTGCGTGGCCGCACCGACCGGCAACCGGGCTTCCGCGAGCGATTGTTGCCGCACGCCGGAGTTGCGGTGCGCGAGCAGTTCGCGGATTTCCGAGCCGTCCTTGGTGATGAAGGGCGGGCAATGCGACAGGGCGACAACATCCATTCCCGGACGGATGGCAGAGGAACGGGATTTGCCAAACGCCAAATTGCCTTCCGGTGCCCTCAGGTGAAGACTCTCCGGAGTATGCAACACTCACCTGGATTTCTGGCCCTGGTCAACGACGCCAAATCCCGCATCCAAGAAATCAGCATCGACGCCCTGCGTCAGCGGTTGGTCGCCAATCCCCATCTGATTCTGCTGGATGTCCGGGAGGCCAACGAATGGGCCGCGGGCCACGCCGCCCAAGCCGCGCACCTGGGAAAAGGGATTCTGGAACGGGATTTGGAAACCCTTTATCCGGACCAACAGGCGGAAATCATCCTGTACTGTGGCGGCGGATTCCGGAGCGCGTTGAGTTGCGATGCCGCGCAGAAAATGGGCTACACGCACGTGCGTTCGCTGATCGGCGGCTACAAGGGGTTGGTGGCGGCGAATTGGGAAATCCAGCGTTGATCCCCGCGTAGTCAGGCCGGGCGCACCGGGGCGCACCCCGATGAACCAAAAAACCCGAATTCAAATTTAACAGAAGCTAGCGATGTACGCGAAGCAGGGGCAAAAGGAGCGGATTCCCGGTGCGAATCACGCTGGTCTTGTGGGTGCATGAGCGCCTTTGGATTCGTTGTCCCCAACCCGTTTTTCCTCCGTGATCCTTGCGGACTTCTCTTTAAAGCCACTCCCCTCTTTAGGATGAAGGGATCGGCTCTCCGCTGGCTGGCCGTGGGCAAGGCCCTGGCCCGGGGCATCGCCTCCGTGCTGGGGTCGCGGGGTGGACGGGTGGCGGATTTGGATCACTGGAAAAAATCGGTGCGCCTCCGGTTCCCGGAGGTGCCGCAGCTTTCGACCGACGAACTCGGCGGGTGGCTGGCGGATGCGCGACGACTGCCGCCGGTGTTGCTGGATGTACGGACGCCGCCGGAGTTCGCGCTGAGTCATCTGCCCGGTGCAATCCGGGTGGATCCGGGCGCTGATCCGTCCGCCGTGGCCTGTCAAATTCCCGACCAACGGCCGGTGGTGGTTTACTGTTCCGTGGGTTGGCGATCGTCCGAGTTGGCGGCCCGCTGGCGTCAAGCTCTCGGGACCGAAGTCATGAATCTCGAGGGATCCATTTTCGCGTGGGCCAACGAGGACCGCCCGCTGGAATCGGCGGTTCTTGGGCCGCCCCGGGTGCATCCGTACCAGGCGATTTTTGGGCGTCTGCTCCGGCCGGAGAAGCGGGGCCGGCCGGGAGGCGCTTAGGCATGGGTTTTTCCGGACGGCTCGCTTTTCCGGTTCCGGGCCTTGTTTCCGCCCATATTCCGGCCACCATTGCCACTTCGTACTTATACTTATGTCCAAAGTGTTTCGTGATAAGGACGCCGATCTCGGCGTGTTCAAAGGCAAAACGCTCGCCGTGCTCGGTTTCGGCTCCCAGGGCCATGCCCATGCGCTGAATCTCAAGGATTCCGGCTGCAAGGTGATCATCGGTCTCTATGAGGGCTCGAAATCCATCAAGGTTGCCAAGGAAAAGGGCTTCGAAGTCCTGCTGACGGGCGATGCGGTCAAGGCCGCCGACGTGATTTTTGTCGCGTTGCCCGACACCAAACAGGCCAAGGTTTACACGGAGGACATCGCGCCCAACCTGACGGCCGGCAAGACGCTGCTCTTCAGCCACGGGTTCTCAATTCACTACAAGACCATCGTTCCGCCGCCGAATATCGACGTCATCCTGGTCGCGCCGAAGGGCCCCGGCCACATCGTGCGGCGTCAGTTCACGGAAGGCAAAGGCGTGCCGGCCCTCGTGGCGGTGCACCAGAACCCGAGCAAGAAGGCGCTGAAGACCGCGCTGGCTTGGGCCAAGGGCGTCGGCGGCACCCGGGCGGGTGTCCTGCAAACCTCCTTCAAGGAAGAGACCGAGACGGATCTCTTCGGCGAACAGACCGTCCTGTGTGGCGGTTGCAGCGCGCTGGTGCAGGCCGGTTTTGAAACCCTCGTCGAGGCGGGCTACAGCCCCGAGATGGCCTACTTCGAATGCTTGCACGAACTCAAGCTCATCGTCGATCTGATGAACGAATCCGGCATCGCCGGCATGCGCTTCTCGATCTCCGAGACGGCCAAGTGGGGCGATGTGAGCGTCGGACCCAAGATCATCGACGCCTCGGTGAAGAAGCGGATGAAGGCGGCACTGAAGGACATCCAGTCCGGCAAGTTCGCCAAGGAGTGGGTCGCGGAGTACCAGGGCGGTTACAAGCGCTACCACGCGCTGTTGAAGGCGGGCGAGAAGCATCCGATCGAAAAGACCGGTGCCAAGCTGCGCGCGCTGATGCCCTGGATGCAAAAGCGCAACGTCAAGGGCGCCCAGGCCGCCTACTGATCGACTGCTGGTTCTCCTTTCTCCGGCCAGGCATCGTCTGATGCCTGGCCTTTTTTCTGCTCAACCTTCTCTGAAGGTGGCCTTCCGACGCAGGTCGCCGCCGCGGCCGTTTTCGGAGCGCTGGCTTCCAGCCGGCTTAAACGCCACACACCTCTTTGATGCCCCAAGTCCGGCAAGACG
>JAYTHD010000371.1:0-3444 GCA_043732975.1 Verrucomicrobiota bacterium | reverse complement strand
GTGAGCCTGGCGCCGGTCGAGCGACGCGGACTGCATCGGGAAGCCCGGGACTGGTTGCGGCGATGGCCGCGTTGAAGCGGGGGGCTGACGGCGAAACTGCGGATTCTCCTGATAATAGTCATGTTCAGGACTGCGGATCTGCGCCACTGATACGTGTCTGGTTCTGAACATGAATATTTCATCCTCCGTTTTTGATCGCAGTGCCGAGGACGTGGAAACGTGTCCCGATCCCTCCCTGCCGGAAGTGGCATTCGTCGGGCGCTCCAATGTGGGCAAGTCCTCGATGTTGAACCTGCTGACGCGGAACGCCGGACTGGCGCGAGTTTCCGCGACGCCCGGGCACACCAAGACGATCAATTTCTTCACCATCAACGACACTTGGCGGCTGGTGGATTTGCCAGGCTATGGATTTGCCGAGGTGGCGCGCAAGGGCATGGCCCAGTTCAGCGTCGCCGTGACCGGATATATCGAAGAGCGGAAGAATCTGGTGTGCATCTTTGCGCTCATTGATTCCCGGTTGTCGCCCCAGGACATCGACCTGGAATTCATCGAATGGCTTGCGGGGATCGCGGCTCCGTTTGTCCTGGTGTTTACCAAGACAGACAAGTGTTCGCCCGCCGAGGTGCAGGCGAATATCGACGCCTTCAAGGAAAGAATCTCCCCGTGGTTTGAAACGTTGCCGCGCATTTTCACCTGCTCGGCCGTGGCGCGAGTGGGCCGCGAAGAGCTGTTGCGTTTCATCGGCTCGATCCTGCCGCCCCGACCGCGGAAGTCGGAGATCAAGAAGGCGCCTCGCCGAAATACTCCTTGGTGATTGAGAGGCATGCCTCGGGAAGGCAATGGCTGGCTCGCGTAGAATCTCCACCCGTCGTGGCCGAAGGCCAGCGTCCAAGGTGGAGCGAGTCCCCGACGAGCAGGCGGGTGACGGAGTCAGGCTAAAACGCGACTGCCTCGAGGGACTCTCGGCCCACCGATTTTTGTGGCCGGAGGCCTATTCGGAAAACGAACACCCCGTCGGTGGCCCGGCGGGGTGTTCGTAATTGTTGTGCTCGTGGATTCGCGCGAGACGTTATTTCTTCTCCTTCCTGGCCTTGTCCCCTTTGTCGCCTTTTTCGGCCTTCTCCGCCTTGTCGCTCTTCACCTCCACCTGGTCGGCGATCATGGTGTAGTAGACGGTTACTTTGGAACCGACTTTGACGTCCGCCGGCACCTTGGAATCCTTCGTGCGCGTGATTTCCCAGCGGTCCTCGCCTTTTTGCACGACGATTTTCGCGGGGGTCACTTCGAGCACGGGGCCGGTCACTTGATAGCCCTTGGCGTCGGCGGCGCGGGCGGACCAGGCGGTGAGGAGCAGGCCGCTGGCGACGGCCAGCGAAACCAGGGAGCGGTGTGTTTTCATCGAATTGTTTTGCTTCATGTTAGGAATTAACCAGATCGCTCGGCAGCGGTCCGCCACGGCGGATCGTACTGCCGCCGGCAAGGATCATGGGCGGACGATTGGCTGATGAGTTGAGGGTGTCAACGGGTGGCGGACTTTGGGAATCCCGATCCGTTAAAGCTTTTCTTTGGCCGTCCGTCGGGCTGATTCGCAACCCCGGCACCGACAGTGGCTTTCCAATGATCGCGCAGCCACCGGCGGCCCTGGTCCAATTCGGTGCGAACCAGCCAGGTGCTCAAGTCCGGACGGCCAAAGGCTTCATTCGCCAGTCCGCGAAACCGGGCATCGTGATTCGCCAGTTCCAGCCAGTCCCGGATGGATCCGACCGGCCAGGCCAGGTCGATCAGAAACACCATCTGGCCATCGTTGCGCCAGTATTCGTTATCGGTGAATCGCAGTTGATGCTCGTAGCCCGACACGGAAATCAGCACGGCATGTGGGGAGGCGAGGATGAGGTTGGATCTCCAATCGGCGGCGATGTTGTGTCCCTGGATTTTGGTGGCGGCTACAGCGCCGGCCGGGGCCACCACGAGGTTGCGGGCCACCGTCAGATCGGTGATGTGGCAGCCGGATTCCGCGCCTACTTGCAAGCCGGCGTAGCCCGAGCCGACGCGCCCATCGTGCCAGGAAAGGTTGCCCGTCACCTGGCAACCGTGATCGCGATATCCAGCGCCGGAATAGGTGTAGACCAGGAATCCGGGGCCGGCGTTGTCGTGCGAAAAGTTGCCGTGCAGGACGCAGTTTTCACAACCGCCGTCGAGATCGAAGCCGCCTCCGTCCCGCAAGCGGGTCTGGTTTTCGAAGGATTCACAATGCTGAATGCTCACTGCGCGCGAAGCGTGCGCCCAGATGCCCACCGGACCGCCCTGTTCGCTGCGACATTCCCCACCGTTCCGCCAAGCCCGGCACTCGCTCACCAGGCCGCCATCGACGCCATCGACGAAGATGCCGCTCCCCGAGTGATGGGCCAGCCAGTCGGGGTCGCCGGGATTGGACCAGGCGCGGCAACGGAGAATCTGGACATCCGCATGGGCACGATGTTCCCGGCCGGCCGGGTTGCCGCCATAAATCATGATCCCGGCGTGGCGATTTCCCGAGGCGTCGCAATCGGCCAGGGTCACCTGCGCGAAGCCATGGTCCTGGCGCGCCGTATCGATCATGATGCCGTGCCAGCCGAATCCGCGCGTGACGCAATGCTCGATCCGTACGCCCTCCAAACGCCCGCCGGTTTGCAGGACCCGATCAAAGCGGATGCCATCGCCGGCGTTGTTGGCGCCGGCCACGATCACCAGGTTGGTGATGCTGACCCAGGCCGATTCCCGGACCGTGATGCCGCTTCCCCGGCCCGCCCCCAGAGTGGCCGGCCCGCGACCGTAGGTTCCGAAGACAAACGGAGCATCGCGGGTGCCGCGCGACGAACGGTCCAGAACGAGATTGCCGGCGAAATGGGCACCACCACGGAAACGGATTTGATCGCCGCCCGGGGCGTTGGATTCGCGCAGGTGCCGATTGACCCGATCCACGCTGCGCCACGCGGTGGTGGGATGTTGTCCGGAAGCGGTGTCGTCGCCCGAAGGACTTACATAGTACTCCCCGCCCCGGGCGAGCCGGCTGATAAACCAGAAGAACGAAAACCATCGGGGAAACACCTGCTTCATGTCACCGATTGGGACCGCGATTCAAGTCAAAGTTGTGGTCCGAGCCAGCAGCTTGAAGCTAAATATCAAATTGGCCCCGCCCGGTTTGAAGCGGGAGTGTCGGGGGAGGATCGAACAAACCGTGCGCTAGCGGAAGCCATTCCTGCCACCCAGGGATATGATCGTCATGGGTGGATGAATCCCGTCGCTGACCCTTTGGTTTGGCGGTATATTAAATTCCGATATTATGACACCACTGGTAGCTATCCTTGAACTTGGAGACTACGCGGCCATCGCGATCATCGTCCTGATCATCGCGGGAGGCTCTTCATTGGCGGCACGGCAACGATTGGATCTGCGTCGGTTGGA
>JAYTHD010000370.1:0-3801 GCA_043732975.1 Verrucomicrobiota bacterium | reverse complement strand
TCGTAGGGCAGCAGGTCCGCGTTGTCCCCCGCAAACCCCTGCGTGGCCGATCCCCAGGCGCGCAGGTTGGCCAGACACCCCGCGCCACGCGCCACCCGTTGGGCCTGGGCCACCGCCGGCGCCAACAGGCCGGCCAGCAGGGCGATGACCGCCACCACGACCAGAAGTTCCAACAACGTAAATCCCCGCACCTTGCCCCGTTCGTTCATCCTGGGATGAACTACGAAAAAAGGAGCAGCGTGTTACCGAGGTTTCCCGGAGCGATCAGCGGGGCGCCAGACGATACCAGTAGGCCGCACTCGTCGCCGGGACGACCACCCGGAATTCGTCCTGGAATTCCACCGGTGTATTGGGAATGATCGTCCAATTGGGCGACGTCAGCGACGGCGTCCCCTGCACCGCGTAGTCGACGGCGTGGATCGGCCAACCCAGAATGATGCCTGGGCCGTCCTTACCCCGAAAACTCAATTTCGGAAGGACGGCAAAGACATTGATCGATCCCTGATTATCCGAGGAAACAGGATCCGGCGTCGCCGTGGCCGCCTGGACCGTGACCGGAAAAGTGCCGACAAACCTCGGCTGCACGCGGAGGTAACCCAGCACCGACTGGTTGACGCCCACACTCCCGACATTCCACAGGAGGCCGTCGACGAGCAGGGTGATATTGCCACTCAGGACCGTCCCATCCACGTAGTCCAATCCCTCGGGAAGCGTCACGGTGACGGTCGATCCTGCGGCCGCGAGCGGGCCCTGGTTTTTGACCTCCAGATTCAGCACCAGTGGTTCACCAGAGAGCACCGAGACGGGATTGGCGGACAACGTGAGGCTCAGCGACGCATTGGTTCCCACGGTGAAACTGCGCGGGCTGAATCCCGTACCCAAGGCGTTTTTCACCGCGATGGGACCCGACCGTGCGCCCGCCGGAACCGTCACCACCAGATTGGTGTCCGACTTCACCGTAAACGAGCTGGCCGGCGCGTTGCTGAACTGGATGCCGGTTGTGCCGATGAAATTGATCCCGGTCAGAGTCACCAAAGTTCCCGCAGCGCCCCCGTCGGGAGAGAAGGCATCCACGATGGGTTGCCGGCCCAAAACGGTAAAATTCAGGCTGCCGCTGGCGGTTCCACCGGGATTGGTCACCGAGAGGGAGCCACTCAGGGCATCCTCCGGCACCGTGACCTTCAACGCGGTATCCGAAAGGATCTGAAACTCGCCGGGGACACCCGCAAACAGGACTTGAGTCGTGCCGGTCAGACTGCTTCCGCTGATCGTCAGAGTGGTTCCGGGTTTGCCCCGGTTGGGGGTGACACCGGTCACCAGGGGTGGCAGGAAAAACTTCGTGGTCGTGGTGTTCGTGCCCACCGGAGTGATCAGGGTGATCGGACCCGTGAGCGCACCCCGGGGAACAAGCGTCTTCGCCTCCATTGCGGTGGCACTGACGATGGCTGCATCCACCGTACCGAACCGGATCTTCGTCGCCCCGGACAAGCCCGTCCCGGTCAGCGTGACCGCCGTCCCGACGGATCCTCCCGCCGGTGTGAAAGCATTTAGGGTCGGTGCCAGCGAGAACATGGAGCCCGTCAAAATCGCACCACCCGGGGTAATGATGGTCAGCAAAACCGGGGCGGTGATGGGCGGCACCTTGACGGTGAGATTGGTGTTCGAAACCGTCAGGGGAGCGACGGCCATGTCGCCAAAGTCCACTTCCTTCGCGCCCTTGAAATTGGTGCCCACAATTTCGATGATTTGGCCGACCGCAGCTGCGGCTGGAAAATGGGTGATTGCCGGCTGGACATAAAGGTCGCCGATCGACTTCGCCGATCCCACCGGGGTGACCACGGTCACCGGTCCGCTGACGGTTCCCGCGGGAACATCCACCTGCAACACCGTGGTTCCCACCGTGTTTGGAATCACCCGCAATGGACCGTTTGGACCGGTGAAATCGACGCGGACCAAATCGGCAAACATGGAATCCGTAAAGGAGAGGTAATTGGCACCGATGATTTCCAGGGTGTTCCCCGGGCCGATGCGCACCTCCTCCGCCGGGGAGTCCGCGGGCGGCAGGATCCGCTTGACGGTGGCGATGCGCGGGGAGGCCAGGAAGTCCAGCAAGCCGGCCGATCCGGTGTCATCGGTAAAGCCCTGGTTGTCGCGGATATAGATCGCCCCGATGACGGCGTTGGGCGGCACGATGACCTGGATGGCCGTGGCGCTCACGGCTTTGATTGAGGCGGGTGCCCCGTTGAAATTGACCGACGTCACCGTGCCCAATCCCGTGCCGGTCAGCGTCACCGTGGCCCCGGGCGGCGCGAATCGCGGGGAATAGTTGGAAAGGTGAGGCAAGGCCAAGGCTGGCAGCGAAAGCCAGCCCGACAGCAGAGCAACCCAAAGTAAACGCGACTCAAACATCATCAACTGGAAGCGTGCGGATTTCATCTTCAACTGGCAAATGGGGTTCAGACCGACCCACCGGACAACGCTCACGCCCGCATTCTGTAGGACACCCCCTTGCCGTGACCCGTCGGCGAGGCGCCTCGTTCTCGCGCGGCCCATTTTCCGCGGCAATTTCAAGATGCACAGCGCGGGATCTGCATGCACCTTCCCCGCCAGCAGACTCCAATGTCACGGACACATCGTATGGAATTCCTTTTTCATCGTCACCCGGCGGTCCAGACCACCCGCCGTCCCATCCTGCAAGCCCTCTGGCTGGCGGTCACGCTGGCCTGGTCGGCCCAAGGCGCTCAGGCGACACCGCCACCGCGATTGAGCGCGGCCGCCAATCTGCAATTGACCCTGCCCAAGGACGCCTTCGGTCGGGACTACCTGATGTCCGCCTCCATCATCCCCCAGGTCATCGCCCCCACCAGTACGGGCCTGGCGGGTAAAATCGTCCGCTTCGAACTTTTTCATGATGGCGTGGACATGTACGAGTCCACCCAGGGTTTGGTGGTGACCGAGGATCTCCCCGCCCGCCGTCTGCTCACCACCTTTCCGATCGTCGAGCAAAACGGCGACCATGTGACCATTGATTTCAATCACGGCATGCACCGGGTCTTCAGCCGCATCTGGTATGGCAGCCCCGGGGGCGTCGATCCGAATGCGGTCGACCATGTGCTGGAGGTGCCGCAGTCGCGGGTTTTTCAGATGGAATCGCAGGGGCAGGACCTGGTAATCCGTCAAAGTGTCCAGACGCGCGACCGGGATTCCAACGCCAACGTGGAGCAACGCTACGAGGTGCGTTACTTCCTGAGTCCGTACGTGCCGTCGGGCCGGGCGGGCAAGGAGCAATTGCGGAGCGAGACGCGCTATGCCCGGTTTTTCGAGACCAGTCCGCTGGTCGAGACGAACACCGGCCGGATGGCGACGCGGATCGCGTTGTTCGACATCTCGAATCCGGTGGTGATCCATTACAGTGCGAATACGCCGCCGGATTTTGTCGACGCGGTGCGCGACGGCATCCTGTATTGGAACCGCGCCTTCGGCCGGGAGATTGTTCGCGCGGAAAAGGCGCCGGAAGGCGTCACCGCGCCGGATTCCCGCTACAATCTCGTCCAGTGGGTGCCGTGGGATAGCGCGGGCTCCGCGTATGCCGACATTCTGATTGATCCCGCGACTGGCGAATCGCGTCACGGCCAGGCCTACATGACGAGTGTCTTTGCCTTGTCCGGCAAGGCCCGCGCCCGGGCGGCCCTCCGCGCGATGCGCGACCTGGTGGCCTCCAAACCCGAGAAGCAGGTCGCGGGACCGGAATCGCTCGGCGCGCAGAATCGGGTGACGACCGGCTTCGGCTTCTTTGATGGC
>JAYTHD010000369.1:0-3643 GCA_043732975.1 Verrucomicrobiota bacterium | reverse complement strand
CCGGCACTGGCTGATCGAATCCAACGATTTATCGCCGATCCCGCGTTGAGCGAGCGCATGGGTGCGGCAGGGGCGCGTCATGTCCAAGCCCACTTTACCTGGAAGGAGACGGCGGCGCGTGGACTGCGGTTTTATCGACAGATTCTAGGCGGGTAAGGGTTATTCCTGGAGTGGTGCGACCGCTGGTCATTGGCTCGGAAGCGGGAAACTCATCCACTGGGGAAATCATTTTGACGGAGCGCTTCGAAAAGCACGATGGCCGCGCAATTGGCGAGATTCAAGGAACGGGCCGCCGCGTTGGCCATGGGAATGTGGAGCCAGGATTCCGGGTTCTGTTCGAGGAGCAACCGCGGCAACCCGGCGGTTTCCCGTCCAAAGACGAGGTAATCGTCGGGCCGGTATTTGACCTGATGATAGCCGCGTTCACCACCCTGTTCGAGGAGCCAGAATCGCGCCGTCGCCGGTTGGTGGTTGCGAAACGCCGGCCAGTCGCTCCAGCGATGCCATTGCACCAGACTCCAGTAGTCCATGCCCGCACGCGCCAGTTCCCGATCATCGAGGCGAAAGCCCAAAGGCTCGATCAAGTGCAGGGTCGTCCGGCTCGCCGCGCAGAGGCGAGCAATATTGCCGGTATTTCCCGCGATCTCGGGGCAGATCAGAACGAGGTTCACGGGACGCTTGGGAAATCTTTTTTGGGGCGGCGGCGGGTGGAATAATTCACCCGCCACAGGACAAGTCCATGCGCGGGGGCCGTCATGCCCGCCAACCGACGATCGCAGCCCTCGAGCATCGGCAGGATCTCTGCCGGGGTGAATTTACCCAGGCCCACCTGCACGAGCGTTCCCACGATGCCCCGGCACATTTTGTAAAGAAAACCGTCGGCTACCATCACCACCGTGAGCAGCGGGCCGGCCCGCTGAATTTCACACCGGGTCACTTCCCGAATGTACGACGCCCGCTCATAACCGGGATTGGACGCGAAGCTCTGGAAATTGTGCCTGCCAATCAGTGCCATGGTGGCGGCGTTCATCGCTCCCAGATCGAGAGGACGGGTGACGTGCCAGGCACTGCGGCGGACCCATGGGTCGAGGGCCCGATGGTTCCAGAGGAAATAGCGATACTGTTTGCCGCAGGCGTCGAAGCGCGCGTGGAAATCGGGACGGGCGTAAGTCACGGCCGTAATCCGCAGCGTTTCCGGCAGGTGGGCGTTCAGCGCGAGCAGAAGCTTCTCCGGCACCATCCGCCATTCGGTTCGCAGGATATCAAGATGCACGACCATTCCGCGGGCGTGAACCCCGGTGTCGGTCCGACTCGATCCCACCACGCGCGGTGCGGATGGAAACACCCGGGCCAGGGCGGCCTCGAGGACCTCCTGCGCAGTCGGTGATTGCGTCTGGAGCTGCCAGCCCAGAAAGGCGGCGCCATCATAGGCCACCGTGAGCTTCAGTCGCTGATGGGTGGGCGCTGCCGCGTTGGGATCATCCTTGCGCGGGGAACTCTTCCGGGAGGTCGCGCCGCCTTCCGGCTGGGCGTCCTGATTCGCGCGCACCGGCTTCATCCCAGCGTGAGGCTGTCGAGATAGCTCTGCAGCAGCACCGCCGCCGACGCGGAGTCGACCTTGGTCCGTTGGTCCTTCGCCTTGGTGCCACCGCTGCGCAATTGCCGGGCTGCGGTGACCGTCGTCAGGCGCTCATCCCAAGTGCGGATGGGTACCAGCAAAACGTCCTTCAGTGCCGCAATAAAGCAACGGACCTTGGTGGTCGCCTCGCCATAGGAACCATCCATGTTGCGGGGCAGGCCGACCAAAATGAGTTCCACCTCGAACTCGCGAATGAAGAATTTCAATTTCTCGACGAGATCACCGAAGGGTTCGGCCGGTAAAAACTCACGCGGTGAGGCGATCATCTTCAGGTCGTCACTCAAGGCAACCCCGATCCGCACGGTGCCGTGGTCCAATGCCAGAATGCGCATACTGGTTTTCCCTTCTGTAGTCTCGATCGTGTTGGGTGGGAGTCGGGTCACGCGGACTTCAAGCGCGAGGCTGAATCCAGGTCCAGCAGCAGCTCGGCCTGGGCGCATCGACGCAGCACCGAGGCCGGACATTTTTCCGAGATGGGCCCCTCCAGAGCGATCTGTACGGGAGCCGCCTTGCGGGCTTCCGGGGCGAGGCACAGCACGCGGCCGGCGGACAGCAATGCCGGCGGGGTCAGCGTGAACGCGTAGGGCGGCACCGCGGCGAGGTTGGGAAAATGTCCTTCCCGGACTTGCTGCATCCGGCATTCCGTGTCCAGGCTCACCAGCTTCACCCAGTGCGGGTCATTGAAATTGCAAACGTGCGGATCGTTGAAGGCAAGATGGCCGTTTTCGCCGATCCCCAGGCAGCAGAGGTCGATGGGCTGGGCCTTCAACAAGGCCGTATAGCGCGCGCACTCCTCCAGGGGCTGATCGGCATCGCCGCCGAGATAATGAAAGGTGTGGGGATGGACGAGGGCTTCCACCTTCTCGCGCAGGTAGCGCCGGAAACACGCCGGGTGATCGGCGGGGATACCAAGGTATTCATCCATGTGGAACAAAGTGACCTTGGACCATTCCACCCCGCCGGTCGTGGCGAGGAGTTTCAGGAAGCGCAATTGCGAATTCCCCGTGGCGAGGATGGCGGTCGCACGCCCCTGCCGCTGGATGGCACCGCTCAGCGTCTCACGCACGGCCCTGACCATGTAGTCCGCCAATTCGGGCTGGCCGCGAAAAATGTGTACCGGCAGCAAGTCACAGCGAAAGGATCGCTCCGGGGAAGCAGTAACGCTCATGAACCTCGAGCATCGCTCATGAAATCGGTGTTGGGCAAGCCGGGTGCTGTTTGCCGGCGGGTGAGGTTGCCTTGGATGGTCCGGGGGTGGTACCGCATTTTCCGCGGGTCTGCTTGCCCGTCGACGGCGCACGGTTTCTAATTTGGGCACTGGATGGCCTCCTTGAATTCGTCCGCCTCCCCACCTTCGCCGCTCAAGGTACTTCACTTGCTGGGCGCCCGGTCGGATCAGGGAGGTATTCTCTCGGTCTTGCGCGCGTTGCAGATGGCGCGTCCCGTGCAGACAGCAGCCGCGGTGCGTCCCGTGGTCTGGGTGCATGAATCCTTTGTCGAACGACGGCCGCCGCCGCTCGAGTTGCGCCGCGACCCATATGCCCGGGACGAAGAGATTTCGCACTTGCGGTTGCTGGTGGCGGCCATTCGATCCTGGCCGGGACTGCGCCGATTGCTGGGAGCGGAGTGCTTTGATCTCGTGCATGCCCACACCCGCGGATCGTTCCCCCTGGCTGTCTGGCTGTCGCGGCGCCCGCGAAGGGAGGTGCCCGCGGTACTCTTTACCAATCACACCTATGCCCGTCGTACCGGCATGTACCGCACAGCGGTGCGGCGCCTCGGGCTGCCCATGGTCCTGCTCACGCCGAACATGGCCCGACATTACGGTCTGGACGGATCTCCCGGCGTGGAGATCATTTCGGCCTGTGCCAGTGATCGCTTTTTCGAGACCCCGCTGGTGCCGCCTCCGGCAGGGTCCCGGGTGCGTCTGGTCGGAGTGGGGAATCTGGTCCGGTGGAAGAATTGGCACTTGCTGCTGGAGGCCTGGGCCCGGGTTTCAAGGGA
>JAYTHD010000368.1:0-2987 GCA_043732975.1 Verrucomicrobiota bacterium | reverse complement strand
GTAGAAGCGGGTGACGATCTTGGATTCCGCCCAGCCTAGTTTCCGGAAATGGTGGTGCAGCGGACTCATCAGGAGGATGCGCCGCCCCGTGCCGTACTGACGCCGGGTGTATTTGAACCAGCCCACCTGCAGGATGACGGACATGGCCTCGGCGACAAAGACAGCGCCGGCGATGAGGAGGGCGAACGGTTGGTGGATGGACACGGCAATAACGCCGAGGGCGCCTCCGAGTGCGAGGGATCCCGTGTCACCCATGAACACCTCGGCGGGATGACAATTGTACCAGAGGAATCCGAGCGAGGCTCCCACCAGGGCCGCACAGATCACGGTAAGTTCCTCGGCTCCCGGCACCCGCGGAACGAGCAGGTAGGCCGCCAGGGTTTTGTGTCCCGCCACATAGGTCAGGGGTACGAAGGCCGCGGTGCAGATCAGGGTGCAGCCGATGGCCAAACCATCCATGCCGTCGGTCAGATTCACCGCGTTCGAGCTGCCCACAATCGTCAGGAGCGAAAGACCCATCGCCGCAAAGGCGACCAGGCCGGCGCCCCAGCCTCCCGGTGAGTCGGGCTTTTGGGCCCCGCCGAAGAAATTGAGATCGTGGATCAGGGCGGACTTGGCCGGCAAAAACGGAAGGTGCAACTCGGTGACGAGGGAGCGGGTCGAAGGGGTGTACCACAAATAGCCGACGACGATGGCGGCGGCGATGCCTTGAACCAGCAGTTTGAGGTGCGAGCGGGCGCCGTCGGCGTTCTGCTTGGACACCTTCATCCAGTCATCGTAGAAGCCCAGCACCGCGAACGCGACCAGCACCAGCAGGGTGAGGATGACGAAGACATTCCAACGGGCCCACAGGAGCACACTGACGTCGAGCACCAGCACGATGAGCAGTCCACCCATGGTTGGCGTGCCCCGCTTGGCGACGTCGGCGGCCACATCCGGGGTGACTGCGGAGGCGTCTTTGGGCCGGTAATCCTGACGGAATTTAAGTTCGCGCAACCAATTGATGACCCGCGGGCCCAGCAGCCAACTGAGGAGCAGGGCCGTCAGCAACGCCCCGCCCGCCCGCACCGTTACGTATTGGAGCAGGGTCCACGGCGCGGATTTGAAGTACTGGCTGAGGTGGAAAAGCATGGGTCAGGCCGGGGCGGTTGCGAGCTGGGCAGCTGCCGGCGGGTGAAACGATTCACGCAGACCGTTGACGATGCGCTCGAGTCGGGCGGCGCGTGAAGCCTTGACGAGTACGGTGTCGTTCGGTCGCAAATAGACGCGGAGCATCGGCAGCGCCGCTTCCACACTGGCGCAGGCCTCCGCATGAGGAATCCCGGCGCGGCGGGCGGCCCGTACCGTCGGTTCGGCAAAGCGACCAATGGCAAACAGGGCGTCCGCGGTTTGAGCAGTCGCTTTCCCGACCTCCACGTGCGCGGTCTCGGTCAGGGAGCCCAGTTCACCCATGTCCCCGAGAACCGCCACGCGACGGCCCGTGCACGGGAGGTCGGCAAGCGTCTGCAACGCCGCCAACATCGAGTCGGCATTGGCGTTGTAAGTGTCGTCCATAATCCGCAATCCCTCACCGGTGCTGACCGTGAGGCGCTGTTTGGGCGGGTGGAAATTGGCTAATGCGTCACGCGCCGCGTCGGGTGGGACCCCGAGTTCAGCCCCCACCGCCAGGGCGTAGGTGGCATTGCGCGCGGAATGTTGGCCCGGCAGGGGCAGTCTCCAGGTTCCCGTCCATTGGGGATGCTCTGAAGATTGAACCTGGAAGGTCAATCCCGCCCAGTCCTGGCGCACGTCCTGGACTCGCCAGTCGTTGTGCGCGGCGAAGCCCACCCGCACGAGACCGACCTCGGGGCGTCGCCGGTCCGCGACGGCGGTGGCAAAAGGAGAGTCCCCGTCGAGCAGGAGTTTGCCGCCGGGTTGAAGCTCCTCTGCCAGCGCCCCTTCCTCCCGCACGACCCCGTCGAGATCCCCAAAGTATTCGAGGTGCTCACGGCCGAAATTGGTGATCACGCCCCATTGTGGATAGATCATTCGCACTAAGGGTGCCAGTTCGCCCGGGTGATTGGTCCCCGCTTCGAGCACTGCGGCGCCATGGCGGGAGTTCAGTTGCAGCAGCGTGGCGGGCACGCCGATGTCGTTGTTGAAACTGGCTTCACTTTTGAGCGTGGGGAATCGGGTCGACAGCAAGGTGGCCACCAACTCCTTGGTGGTGGTTTTTCCGTTGGAGCCGCCCACACAGACCATCGGGAGTTGAAAGCGTTGGCGGTAAAATCCCGCGAGTTGCCCAAAGGCAACCCGCGGGCTCGCCACCGCCATAACCACGAGGCCCTGGGGGATGCACCCGTGGAAGTGGGCGCTGAGCATGGCCCCGGTGACCTGTCGTCGCGCGACTTCACCGAGAAAATTGTGACCGTCGAAGTTTTCGCCACGCAGGGCCACAAACAGGTCCCCGGGCCCGGCCAGACGGGAGTCCGTAATGACGCGTCGTACCAGCGCCGTGCCAACGGACGGATCCACCACGGCGCCGCAGGCTGCGGCGATCCAGCTGAGGGATTGAGGGTCCATGCTCAATTTCCACCTCCGACGTAGCCCCGGGCGTGCAGCGCGGAAGCCGCCACGATGCGATCATCCAAGGGCAGGATGACCTGGTCGAGTTCCTGGACCGGGGCATCCGCCTTGCCCGCGAGAATCACCACGTCGCCCGCCCGGGCGCTGCGCAGCGCTCCGTGGATGGCGCGCGGCCGGTCCAGTTGCAGGGTCATGCGGGTGGTTTCGGCATCCCCGAGCAGCTCGTGGCTCAATTCCTGGGGCGAGCGTTGGCGGGGATTGTCGGAAGTCACATGGACGTGATCCGCCAGATTGAAGGCGGCCCGACCCAGGGCGGCGTTTTCCTCGGGCGAGGCGGCGGCGCGGGCACCCACGACGACCACCAGCCGGCCCCGGGTCATTTCGCGGGCGTCGCGCAGGGCGGCGGTGAGGGTTTCAGCGGT
>JAYTHD010000367.1:0-2634 GCA_043732975.1 Verrucomicrobiota bacterium | reverse complement strand
TTTCGCCGCAGCCAGGTTTTGTCGAAGCCCTCCTTCACCACATAAAGTCCCAGATCCGTGCGATTGAAACTCACAAAGGCCTGCGTCACCCGAGGCGTGGCGACACCGGCCCGATGATACATCTCGGCGGCGATCATTTCGTTCAACCGGCTCGCATCCTGCACCGAATTGTTGAGGTGGATTTTCTTCAATCCATGAAATGTCTGGCCTGGCTTGAATTTGCCGAAACTCAGGGTCAGCGCGGGGTTTTCATCGACGCCACGGCGACTGCCGGCCGACCCCTTGATGTGAACCCCCACCCGTTCGTAACTCTCCGTCCCGAACGTGATGGTGGCCGGGACGCTTTTCCGCGGATCCTCCCGCAAGGATTGCATCTCCTGGGCGGGCAGGAGCACTCCAAAAGACGCCACCGGGCCATTGAAAAAAGCGGATGCCTCGCGGTCCGACAATCCATCCGCGGGCTTTCCGCCCGGGCCATTGTTGGTGCCCGCCGGCGCAGCGAGCAGGGTGGCACCCAGACCCAACATCATCACCAGCGCGCCGACACGGCGAAGTAGAATCATCAGGCCAACACTGCGCCGGCGTCGTCAATTTGGCGAACACTTTCCGGGTGGAGATCCGCGCCCTTCGGCACCGCGACCAAGACCGCTTGCCGGAGGCCGGTTTCTCGCCTCAAGTAAGGAACATGTTTTACCTGCCGGCGGACTTGTTTGACCTGAAGCAGACGGATCACGCAGCTCTGTTTGAGGGCGTGGAATACGCGTGGGATCCCCTGAAACGCCTTGCCGATTACGTCCGTACCCACCTTCGTCCGATTCAAAACCACCGTACCATCGGCCAAGCCTACATCGGGGCCAATGTCTTCATCGGTGAAGGCACGATCGTCGAACACGGAGCGATGATTCTGGGCCCCGCCATCATTGGCAAAAACTGTCAGATCCGCCACAACGCCTACCTGCGGGAAAACGTGATCGTGGGCGACAACTGCGTCGTCGGCAACGCCTGCGAAATCAAACATTCCATCCTGTTCAACTACGCCCAGGTACCTCATTTTAATTACGTCGGTGATAGCGTTCTCGGCTACCGCGCCCACCTGGGTGCCGGAGCGATCTTGTCCAACATCAAACTAGCGCCCGAAAATGTGTGGATCGAGATGGACGGGCGCTGCATCGATACCGGTCTCCGCAAAATCGGCGCCTTGGTCGGGGACAAAACAGACATCGGCTGCAATTCCGTGCTGAACCCTGGCTCGATCATCGGCCGCGGCGCCATGGTTTACCCGAACCTGACCTGGCGAGGCATCCTCCCCGCCAACATGATCGCCAAGAACCGGGCGCCCCAGGAAGTCTCGGTGCGGCGGCCGCGGCACGAGTAGTTCCCACGACAGACCCGGCCGATGAACCTTCGATTTGATCGGGGCCCGGCCGCAACGCGTCGACGGAAGCGCCACTCACAGCGAGTGGTTCTGGACCAATTCCGATGCCCCAACCCCCGGACATTTCAACCGTGAATTCAGTCACATTGCCGCATTGCATCACGGCGTGAGACTGTCAGGGTTACTGGTCATTTGTATGTTGCGACGGAATATCGATTTGATGCAAATCTTGCTCACCGGGCTCCTGGCCCTGCTCGCCGGCGTGGCCGGGGAAGTCTCAGCGCGCGAAGAGGTTCATGACGCGACCCCTTCCATCGGCCTGGCCACGACCAAGATTGCCATGGACGCCGTCGGCTCCTGTCTGCCGCTCGTCCCGGGCGTCGTGTTGTGGTTGCCGGCGGAAGACAACGCCACCGACCTCTACGGCCATACGACTTCGTTTTCCGGCGCCTCGTACGCCACCGGTGAGGTGGATCGGGCGTTCAATTTCAACGGCACCAACGAGGTGTCGGTGGATTCCGATCTGGATTTGAATCTACCCGAATTCTCCATTGAGGGTTGGATTTACCCCACTTCGCTGGATGGGACGATGGATGTCATCGTGAGCAAAGAGACGGGAACCGGGGCCAATGAATATCAGTACGGGCTGGCCATCAAGGGCCCGCTGAACCAGCCGAACTTCGGCATTCCCGTCGGTAATCTGGCCTTCCGTCTCGGTGGCATAGCGGATTTGCTGACCGATTTTGACGGGTGGGTCGACGTCAACCAAGCCGTACCCCTGAACAAATGGAGCCACGTCGCCCTGACGGTTTCACCCGCGGCCATTTTCGTCTATCTGAATGGACAGGCGGAGACGATCATTGACCGGCCCCTGGGAACCGTGCCGGCGACCCAGGGTTCCCTGCGCCTCGGCGCCCCCTCACCCGCGACGTCCGGCCTGCATCCCGAGGATCGATTCAATGGGCGCATCGACGAATTCGCTGTCTACCATCGGGCACTGAGCCACCAGGAAATCACCCGGATTTTCAACGCCGGCGAACTGGGTAAATGCGGTCGGAATTTCCGGGTCGAGATTTACGGGAATCATTTCGCGCAGCTCCACGAGCCCTTTTTTCAGCAGATTCGCTTCCTGGATCAGGGTGGGGCCGCCGGCGACATTTCCGTCACCACCACGCTGCCGCCGGACACGACCGTCCAACTCTTTGAGCCCGGCGTGGGCACCGTGGACCTCCGTGGGAATCAGTTGGTCTGGCATATCG
>JAYTHD010000366.1:0-8203 GCA_043732975.1 Verrucomicrobiota bacterium | reverse complement strand
GGCGCCCAAGGAGTCCAGATTGTGGGCCTCGACGCCATGATCACCTCGCCGGGTAGTACCGTCACCGTGACAGGCACGGGAGGTGGCACGGGAACGTCGACGGATAATTCCGGTGTACAAATCGAAGGAGGTGGTTTGATCAGCGCCGGAGGTAACGGGGACGTCTTAGTGACGGGCACGGGCGGAACTGCCGCGGGAGATCGTGCGTACGGCGTCAACGTGGACGATACGTGTTTCATCACCTCCAATCACGGGAACGTTACCGTCCAAGGAACCCCGGGAAACACCCTGCCCAACAGCTACGCCATCGCGGTCGGGGTATCGGGCGGTGGCGGAACCGAGATCTACAGCGGTGGCAACGGCAATCTGACGCTGATTGCCGACAGCTTGTACATCGGTGCCGGGTCCGCCATCTCGACCGGCAACCGGGTGGCCATCCGCCAACTAACCAGCACTACGGTGATCAACTTGGGTGGCGCCGACAATCTCTCCGGCTTCCCGCTCACGCTGGGCCTGGACGACGGAGAGTTGGATCTGATCGCAGCCGGAACGTTGGTGGTGGGCGACGTCGGCAATGGTCCCATCTACATCACGTCACCCATCAGCCCGGCCAACGCACCGGCCATGCATCTACTCAGTGCGAGCAACATCAGTGACTTGACCGTTCAAGTGCCTGACGTCGCCATCCCCAGCCTGGTGCTCCAAGGCAGTCTCTCCCCGGGCAACGGCCCCGCCATCTTCAGCGTGGCGGGCGACGTCACCTTCGGTCCCCTTTCGAGTTTTTTCGGGCAGATCGCCGGGATCAACCCGGGAGTGGAACACGACCAACTGAGCGTCACGGGTAATGTGAACTTTACCGCGGGCGTCGGACTCACCTTGGTTTCGGCGGACGGATTTTCGCCCAGCCCCGGCCAGACCTTCACGGTGATCACCCGCACCGGCGGCACGGGCACTTTCGCCGGAGTCCCGGAGGGTGCGACTCTTCCTAATTTCCTCGGTTCCATCCACTCGGCCAAGATCACCTACGCCGGCGGAGGCACCGGACACGATGTGGTGCTGTCGGTGGCCGATCCGGAAATCGCCGTGGAACAACCGCCTGGCACCGATCTGGCGAGCGGCACGGCAACGGTGGATTTCGGCTCGGCCGGTGTGGGCGGCCAGAATAGCCTGAACTTCACCATCAAGAATACCGGACTGGGTGATCTCATTGACTTGGGCATCGTGATCGACGGGACGGGCGCCAGCCAGTTCACGGTCACGGCCAATCCAACTCCTCCGGTTATCGGGACGAATGGCACCACCTTCACGGTGATGTTTGCTCCGGATAGCACCGGGACGAAATCCGCAGCGCTGCACATCGCCAGCAATGATCTCGACGAAAATCCCTTCGACATCAACCTCACCGGCACGGGAATTCCGTCCATCGCCGGAAATCTGGACCTGACCTACAATCCGCCACAAATCGACAGCTTTGCCTCCTCCAGCAGTATCTATGCGGCCTCCGTTCAGCCGGATCAACAGGTCATCCTCGGTGGCTATTTTTATCTGGTGGATGGCGACCCGTTCAATTCCATCACCCGTCTCAATCCCAATGGAATCGCTGACTCACAAGGCTTCCTGATTGGCGATGGTGTGGGCAACAATGTCGTTTTCAGCACGGCCATCCAACCCGACGGCAAGATCCTGTTGGCGGGCGGATTCAACACTTTCAATTTCATCGGCCGGAACAACCTCGCCCGGATCAAGAGCGACGGCTCGCTCGATGGCACCTTCGACGCCGCGGGATTGGGCACGGATGGCATTATATACAGCCTGTCAGTGCAGCCCGATGGCAAAATCCTGGTGGCGGGGGAATTCAACACCGCGGCTGGTGGAAGCCGAATAAATATCGCCCGATTGAACTCGGACGGGACGCTGGACGGCAGCTTTGATCCAGGGGCAGGACCGAGCGACGCCATTTTCTGCATGGCCCTCCAGCCGGACGGGAAAATCCTGATCGGCGGAAACTTCAACCTCGTCGATGGGCAGTCGCGCGGGGGGTTCGCGCGGCTCAATCCGGATGGCTCCGTGGAAAGCCCGGCGACATTTAGTGCCACCTATCCCTTCGGGGCCTCGGTCGCCAGCATGGCCCTGCAACCGGACGGTAAAATCCTGGTTGGGGCCACGTCCTTGGTCCGGTTGAATTCCGATGGCTCCTCGGATGCCACATTCACTCCGGTCAACTCCGGAGGGGATTTTCCAAGCGCCATCGCCCTGCAGGCGGACGGAAAGATTATTTATTCGCTTAATTACAATGTTGAGCCCTACCAGATCCGACGGTTGCTGCCCAACGGCACCACCGAATCCACCAGCACTTTTGCTCCCGGAACCACCCCTGGATATGTCTACGGCCTGACACTCCAGCCTAATGGAAGGCTACTGGTGACGGGAACCTTCGAAACTTTCGACGATCGACCCAGAACCAGCCTGGCCAGCCTGTATAACGACACCGCCACCCAGATCATTTCCGTGCCCTCACCCACCACCATCCATTGGGTTCGGAGCGGAACAGCGGTTGAAGTCAGTCAGGTCACCTTCGACCTTTCGGTGAGTCCAACCGGTCCCTGGTCCGCCTTGGGCAATGGCGCCCATATTGCTGGCGGCTGGGAATTGACCGGTTTGACCCTGCCCAACTCCGGATGGATCCGCGCCCGGGGTCGGGCTGTTGGTGGAAACCGGAACAATTCGTCCGGATTGGTGGAATCCATAGCCCAGTTCGCCTTCCCTGAAATCGCCGTGGAACAGCCGCCGGGCACGGATCTGGTGGACGGCAGTGCGACGGTGGATTTCGGCTCCGCCGGCGTGGGCGGCCAGAATAGCCTGACGTTCACCATCAGTAATGCGGGGCCGGGGGATCTCACCGGCTTGGGCATCACGATCGACGGGGCGGATGCCAGCCTGTTCACGGTCACGGCCACCCCGACTGCTACGCCCCTTAGTACGAACGGCAACACGACCTTTACCGTGATGTTTGCGCCCTCCAGCACGGGCGCCAAAACGGCCGCCTTGCACATTGCCAGCAACGATGCCGACGAAAGCCCGTTCGACATCACTATAACCGGCCTCGCCACCGCGTCGATTGCCGGCAACTTGGACCTCACCTTCAACCCCGCGTTCGCCGGCGGCGAAGGGTTTCTAGTCTCGTCCCTGTCGCTTCAGCCCGACGGCAAGATCATCCCGAGCGGAGCCTTTGATTCAATCAACGGCGAGGTGCGAGTGAACATTGCCCGTCTGCTGCCGGACGGGACGCTGGACGCTCCGGCGAATTTCGACCCCAGTCTCACTCCCGACATTGAAGTCGGGCCAACCGCCATCCAGACCGACGGGAAGATCCTGATATCCGGCAACTTTACGGCTCTCAACGGGAGTCCTTGGAATCATCTGGCGCGGCTCAATGCGGACGGAACGGTGGAGAGTCGCGCCACCTTCGATCCGGGTACCGGCCTCAACGCGACGGTCACCAGCATGGTCGTGCAGCCCAATGGCAATTTCGTGCTGGCCGGCTATTTCGCCTCTGCGAATTCCCTGCCCCATAACCGGATCGCCCGGTTCTTTTCGAATGGTTCGGTCCAGGGCAGCCAGGACTTCAATCCAGGCGCCGGACCCGACGGCAACGTCTCCTGCCTGGCCCTGCAATGGGACGGACGCATCGTGCTCGGCGGCCCCTTCACCCACGTGGATGGACAATCGGCCGTGGGTATCGCCCGACTCCTCGCCGACGGCACCGTGGAGGCGACGGCAACCTTCGATACTGGCAGCACCATCACGGATCCCGTGAATTGCCTCGCCGTACAACCCAACGGATTTATTCTGGCGGCCACCAGCTCCCAATTATTCCGCCTGAATCCGAATGTCGGTTCCGACCCGGGATTCGCCCCACTCGATGTCATCGACGTTACCTCCATCCTCCTTCAGGCCGACGGAAAAATCGTGTTGGCTGGAGGTTTCAATAACGTGAACGGACAACCCCGCGTCGGCCTGGCGCGGTTGCTTTCGGACGGAACCCTCGAGTCCATCAACAGTTTCAATCCCGGCAACAGCCAGACGTTGTACGGCGCCGCGTTGCAGGCGGACGGCAAGATCCTGGTCCATGGCGTCTTCGATACTTTCGATGGTCGGCCGCACACGGGGATGGCCCGCCTCGCCAATGATCCCGCCACACAAAGCCTCACGGTTCCGACGGCAGCCCGGGTCCAATGGGACCGCGGGGGGTCGTCCCCTGAGGTGGAGCAGGTCACTTTCGAACTTTCCACCGACGGTGGTGGCACTTGGAGCCTCTTGGGAACCGGCAATCGCATCGCGAGCGGATGGGAGCTCACCGGACTCAATTTGCCCCTCAGCGGACAGCTTCGTGCCCGCGGACGCAGCACCGGTGGCTACGCCAATGAATCGTCCAGCTTGATGGAAACCATGGTGCCCTTCGACATCGCCACACCGGAGATTGCGGTGTCCGGCAACGCCACGGACATCGCCGACGGCGACAACACGCCGAGCCTGACGGATCACACCGACTTCGGCAGCACACTGGTCGCCGGCGGCACCGTGGTGCGGACCTACACCATCGCCAACGTCGGCTCGTCTGATCTCACCCTGGGGGCGATCACCTTCGGCGGTTTGAATGCGGCCGACTTCGCCGTCACTGCGTCGCCCGCGGCTCTGGTGACGCCCGGCAACACGACCACCGTTCAGATCACCTTTGATCCGTCGGCGCCCGGTTTACGGAGTGCGACCTTCAGCCTCGCCAACAATGACAGCGACGAGAACCCGTTTAATTTCTCGATCCAGGGCTCCGGGCTCGCGCCGGAGATTGACGTCTCCGGCAACGCCACCGACATCGTCGACGGTGACAACACACCGAGCCTCACCGACCACACCGACTTCGGCAGCACACTGGTCGCCGGCGGCACCGTGGTGCGGACCTACACCATCGCCAACGTCGGCTCGTCTGATCTCACCCTGGGCGGGGTAACGATCGGGGGTGCGAACCCCGGGGATTTCGCGGTGACGGCATCACCGGTCTCGCCGGTGACGGCAGGGAACAGCACGACGTTCCAAGTGACGTTTGATCCGACCGCGAGCGGCCTGCGCAGTGCGACGGTGAACTTCAGTAACAACGATGCCGATGAGAACCCGTACACGTATGCCATCCAGGGCTCCGGCGTGGATTACACGGTGACAACGACGGGGAATGCGATCGTGGTGACGGATGTCTCGGGCAACGGGGATACGTTGGCGGTGACGGAGCCGTCGGCGGGGACCATTCAGTTTGCGGCTGGGGGGCGGACGTTCAGCGTGGACGGGGGCGCCCCGATTAGTGGCAACTCGGGCAGCCTGACCCGCACCGGGGTGACGCAGATCACGGTGAATGCGGGAGCGGGTTCGGATATCATCAATGTGGGCACCTTCACGGGCACACTGCCGAGCCTGACGCTCAACGGGGGCACGGGGGATGACACGGTAAACTTCAATGGGGACCTCACGTTTATTTCTGGGGCCAGTCTGGATGTGGATCTCCAAAATGACGATCCGACGCCCGGAGCGGACGAGGTGGACGTGTTCCCGCAGGTGAATCTAAAGGTTTCCGGCACGGGCACTCTCACGGTGAAGGTCAGCAAATTCGTCAAGCTGGAGCCGCCATCCAATTTGGAAACGGTGGATGGAAACCTGACCGTTGAGGCGAATCTCCTGGGCGCCGCCTCGCCGGATTTCGCCGGGATTGTCGTTGAAGGGGGGGTGATCCGCGCGACTGGCGCCGGGTCGGTGTCGGTGAAGGGCCGGATCGGCAATTCGAGTCTCAGCCACTTTGGCGTGGAGGTCTCCAGTGGTGGGCAAATCCTCGGGGGCACCAGCGGGCTTTTGACCGTCGAGGGCACGGGCGGTGTCACCTCGGGACCGGTCGACGGAGGCATTAATATTACCGGCCTTAATTCAACAATCAGTTCCGCCGGGAGCGATGTTCAGATCATCGGGTTCGGCGGGGTTTCCGCTGGCACCACTGCCGGGGTGCGATTAGATAACCATGGCTTGTTGAGTGCTGGCGGCGCTGGCCAGTTGACGATTCAAGGGACGGGCGGGACGACCCCGGGATCCAGTGCGGGCGTCTTACTCCAAGGCCAGATCACCACTGGCGGCGGTAATGTACAGATTACCGGCATCGAGGGCTCTGGAGCCGAACAATTGGCAATTGTTACTCTTCCCAACATCTTCGCCTCGGTCAGTACGGTGGCCAACGGCGGCGCGGTTACGCTGATCGGCAACAGCATGTTACTTCAATACCCAATAAGAGCGCAGGCCGGCAGCAGTGTCACCCTCCGACCGTTCGCCAGCGGTGTGGGCGTCAACTTGGGACCGGGGGGGAATCCGCCGGGAGGCCCGCTGACCCTTGACGACTCGGAACTGAATTTCATCACCGCAGGGACGCTGATCATTGGGGATGCAACGACTGGCAATATCACGGTGAGTTCCCCGATCAGCCCGGCGAACGTGACGACGCTGAGCCTGTCGAGTGGCGGGGTGATCTCGGACACCGCGAGCGGGACGGATGTGACGGTGGCAAACCTGGTCACGTCCGGGAACCTGTCGCCCGGAACGGTGGGGACGGTGGGAACATTCAGCGTAGCGGGCCACGAGACGTTGGCGTTTGGCAGCACGTTGACGGTGGAGATTGGCGGCCCGACGGCGGGGACTCAGTACGACCAGTTGGTGGCGACGGGGAACGTGGACCTGGAAGCGAATGTGACGTTGAGCCTGGTGGACTTTGGCGGGTTTGTGCCGAGCCAGGGCCAGAGCTTCACACTGATTTCGCGGGCGGGCGGGACGGGGACGTTTGCCGGGTTGGCGGAGGGAGCGGTGATTGCGAACTTCCTCGGGTCGGGCCTGCCGGCGGGCATCAGCTATGTCGGGGGAGCCGGACACGACGTGGTGTTGACGATCCCGGCACCGGAGATCGCCGTGTCCGGCAACGCCACGGACATCACCGATGGTGACACCACGCCGGGCCTCACCGATCACACCGACTTCGGTAGCACGCTGGTCGCGGGCGGCACCGTGGTCCGGACCTTTACCATCGCCAACATCGGTTCGTCGGATCTCACTCTGGGTGCGCTCACCATTGGCGGTTTGAACGCCGCCGACTTCACCGTCACGACATCACCCGCAGCCCTGGTGATGCCGGGCAACAGCACCACGGTTCAGATTACTTTCGATCCCTCGGCGCCGGGTTTGCGCAGTGCCACCTTCAGCCTGGTCAACAATGACAGTGACGAGAACCCGTTCGACTTCTCGATTCAGGGCTCCGGCCAGGCGCCGGAGATTGCCGTGTCCGGCAATGCCACGGACATCGCCGACGGCGATAACACACCGAGCCTGAGCGACCACACCGACTTCGGCGCCACGTTGGTGGCCGGCGGCACCGTGGTTCGGACCTTTACCATCGCGAACGTCGGTTCGTCCGATCTCACTCTGGGTGCCATTACCATCGGCGGCTTGAATGCGGCTGACTTCGCCGTCACCACGCCACCTGCGGTTTTGGTGATGGCGGGCACCAGCACCACGGTGCAGATCACCTTCGATCCCTCGGCACCCGGCTTGCGCAGCGCGACCTTCAGCCTGGTCAACAATGACAGCGACGAGAACCCGTTTGATTTCGCCATCCAGGGCGCCGGTCAGGCACCGGAAATTGCCGTCTCCGGCAATGCGACCGACATCGCCAGTGGCGACAACACGCCGAGCCTGAGCGATCACACCGACTTCGGCGCCACGCTCGTCGCCGGCGGCACCGTGGTTCGGACCTATACCATCGCGAATGTTGGTTCCTCCGATCTCACTCTGGGCACGCTCACCCTCGGCGGTCTGAACGCCGCGGACTTCACGGTGACCGCGCCCCCCGCGGCCCTCGTGATGGCGGGCAACACCACCACGGTTCAGATCACCTTTGATCCTTCCGCGCCCGGTTTGCGTAGCGCGACCTTCAGCCTGGTCAACAATGACAGCGACGAGAACCCGTTTGATTTCGCCATCCAGGGCACCGGTCAGGCACCGGAAATTGCCGTCTCCGGCAATGCCACGGACATCGCCAGTGGCGACAACACGCCGAGCCTGAGCGATCACACCGACTTCGGCGCCACGCTCGTCGCCGGCGGCACCGTGGTTCGGACCTATACCA